>JAEOSL010000133.1 GCA_016840385.1 Candidatus Thorarchaeota archaeon
AGCTATTTGCATCATATAATCGGATGACACCGTCACGACCACCTGTGCATAATTCAGATGTACCGTTCCCAGTTACATCACCGACTGCAATAGCACTGGTGCTCTCATCGTCGTCAATTTCGAATAGAATCTTTGGTGAGCCCACGTCAGTTACCTTCCGGAGTTGTGAAAAGGCACTTTGAATATCAAATCTGGGAATTGTAAGCCCAAATACCAGTGCCTAATGATATATTGACTGCGTCGGGTGACTATTTTTACTTTGTGCGGTCAGCCTCCAGCACTCTGAAGAGGTCTGTTTACAACATAGTATTTAACAGAGAAGCGGAGTAAGACATTACTTGGATGTAAAATGCCCAAACTCTCAGTTCGCAACCTATCAAAGTCATATCCGAACGGTGATTCAGGCGAAACTGAGGTTCTAGACAATATTTCCTTTGATGTTGAAGAAGGAGAATTATTGAGTATCCTTGGACCAAGCGGTTGTGGGAAGACAACCTTACTGAAAATCATCGCAGGTCTCTTGGAACAAGATGAGGGAGAAGTTCTCATCGACGGACAACAGGTAGAGCCGGGACACAACAGAGTTGGCTATATTTTTCAACAGGAATCATTGTTCCCATGGAGAACTGTAAGACAGAATGTCGAATTCGGTCTTGAGGTCAAGGGAGTTCCAAAAGAGAAGATTAGTCGAAGAGTAGACGAAGCTATCAAGATTGCAGGTTTGGAGGGACTTGATGACCATTATCCCCACGAGATATCAGGAGGTCAGGCTCGAAAGACCGAGATGGCTCGTAGTCTCATTCTCTCTCCGGACATGCTTGTAGCTGATGAAGCGCTCTCCAATCTTGATGCCCAGACTAGAAATTATCTTCAAGAGGAATTTCTCAGAATTCAGGATCTAACTGGCTCGACTATTCTTTTTGTTTCACATAATGTCGATGAAACTGTTTTCCTGTCAGATCGCATACTTGTTCTTAGCAACATGCCCGCCAAGGTAATTGCAGAATACAAAATTGATCTACCTAGACCCAGAGTTCGAACTTCACAGGAATGCTTGGCACATCGAAGTCAAATTCTGGATGTTCTCCGTGTAGAACAAGAAAAGTCGATGGAACGAACTAAACAGAAACAGACTGCCTCCATCTAAGAAGATACTTCTCAACAAGAAGGAAAGCGAATGTTATCAAGAAACCAATCAAACCAATAAGAAGCATACCTGAAATTACTTCTGCAGTTCTGCCGACTGCCCAATATGTCCATATCAAATAGCCCAGACCATCACGACCACGCAACATTTCTGCAGCGACTAAACACATCCAGCCAATACCAAAACCGATTCTAAGTCCAGCAAAGATTTCAGGTCCAGCAGAAGGAAGTACGATTTTCCCGAGAATTTGACGTTCATTTGCACCCAGTGTCTTTGCAGAGTCGATATGGACGGGTTCGGTCCTCTTTACACCAGTTGTTGTATTGATTAGAATTGGAAAGAATGCACCCACCCAGATAATGAAGGATTGTGTACCTATAACGTTGCCTTGAAACATTAGTAATGATAGTGGAATCCAGGCAATAGGAGGAATAGGTCTCATTGCCTCAACGACTGGGCCCAATATTGAATCAGCAAGACGATATCGACCAATAATAATTCCTAATGGAATCGCGGTGAGTGCAGCAATAAGAAATCCGAGGGTAACTCTACCTACACTTGCAAAGATATGTTGAATCAAGTATATACCTTCACTATCACCTTCAAGCGTAAGTCTGAGTATTGCATTTACGACATCTACTAAGGTTATACCTGTCACACTTGCAATCATCTGCCAGAGAACCAGAAGGATGACTACAGGAATGAGGATCCTCAGAACAAGCAATTGAAGAAAGTCACGTACATTGAAACTAGGCCTAGTTGCTAGTCGAGGCTCAATATCTTGCTCCAGTTCAGATACCGACATTCTTCTCAACACTGCTTGGATATGTCCTGCTTTTCTGTCTGTCGCTCTTAACAACAAAGGAGCAGATTATCGACGAAGGTTGTATTGAGGAATGAATCTAAGAATACGGTTGTATCAGATGGAATCTTCGCCGTTATGATGAAGTCTTCATGGATAAGGAAGTCTAGATACATTTCAATTCCCGTACGGTTAAGATTGTAGTCAAAGATGATATTGTTGAATGACGTTGTGACAGGAGTCAGATCCATTTCTAACCAATCCACAGCAATTGCAATAGCTTCAGCAGGATTAGCTATGATCCATGTTTCAGCTTCAGCATGTATATCAATTACCTTCTGCACAATCTCTGGATTGTTTGCCATGAAAGTATTATCTGAAGCCACAACACAACAGGGATGCCGAGGCCAAATCTCTCCAGAGAGCGCAAGAGGAACTGCCTTTTCTTCATATTCTGCCAGACCATTGAAGGGTTCCCACACTACGAAGGCGGGTGTACTGGCTGTGAGTGAATCCGCCATAGCTGCTGGTATTGCTGACTCTGCAGTGACGTTTGCCAAAGAGAGACCAGATTGATTCAAGGCTAATCGAAGCAGGAAGTTTTGAACGGTCGCAGGTCCGGGATGAAGAACTGTTTTACCAACCAGATCAGCAATAGTTGTAACATGACCAGCATCGTATTCAGATTTTTTGACCATTATCGCGGACCCTTCCATATTGACAGCCGCAAGGATTGTAATCATTATGTCCTGATTGAGACTTTTCACAAGGGCAGGAGCAGCTCCGAGATAGCCCATATCTATCTCACCCGCAAGAAAACCATCCATTACATAACCACCATTACCAAACTCTTCGAGCTGGACATTGATGCCCTCTCGTTCGAATAGACCATTTTCAACTGCAACTCGCAGTGCAAGCTGATGTAGATCTTTAGTGAGATAACCTATTCTTACATCAGGTGTGGGCGGTGGATTCCAAACTGCAATGACTCCAAGGGATGCTACAACGATTACAATAACAGTAAGACCAATTGCCTGATTTCTCTCCACAATCTGCAACTCCATTCTAAACTATTGTTATATCATATATGAGCCTTGAGTTAGGTGCGTCCGTCGCCATCAAGTTGATTAGTCAGACTCGCTATTATTTCTTCATGTCACTCAGAGAACGAATACCTGAACAATTGAATATTGGAGAGGACATCATCTCTATTGCACTCGAGTCCGATGTTGAAGTCTTCCCAACAAACGAGTATGTTCTGGTCGAGATTTCACATAAAGCGGGTAGGGTCAACATACCAAAGATTGTAGGAACCCTGCGAAATCTTGTGAAGGAAGAAGAGAAAATGGTAGCAATCCGAGGCTTTGGGTTCAAAGGAATCGGTCTTGCCGTTCGAGTGGCTCACGAACTCAAACTTGGAGAAAAGAAATTCACATACTTGATGACCTTTGATACATTTGATGCGTCAGATCCTGAGGACAACAGACCAGTAACTAGTGTGCAGATAATCGTGCTACCACCAGCTTGAGTTTCGAAATAGGTGGAATGACTCCTGACTGATTCACCGGAGAACAGTTCAGATAATGGAAAGATTAGAGCAAAATTATCGAAGATTAGATTTCCTGATTATTGTCCAGTATGTATGGACCCTGCAGAAGATCTGGTGTTCATCACAATCATAGAAAGTTATGGTCCTGATAGCTACGATTCAAGTTCATGGGTAAAGGGTGATGACAAGACTGCTGCAGCACTTCAGTCTGCTAGGAGTTCAACGACGTTCTCAGTTCCAACATGTATGGCACATGGAAGTAAAAGTGTGAGAACAATTCGAACAAGATTTGTTACAGTCATAGGTTTCTTTGTATTGTTCTATCCAATCATGTTCTACTTCCTTCAGATTAATTTAGCAGTGATTTACTCTAGATCACTCACTGAGCCAGTAATGGGAGCGGCATTCTTTATCTTTCTCTTAATTGGAACAATCTTATACGGATTATTTCCCAGAGCTCTGGAACGCAAATTGAAGTTTGAGAACACTAGTAGAACCAATGATTCTGTTGATGTTGTAATTGCGAATAGAGAATATCGCCAAGTTTTCCTTGAGATGAATGCAGTATTTACGGACACGATACCTGATGAGTAGTTGATAGTACACCATCGCTCTATTGGTAAGCTTCAAGAGGCTAGAATCACTGTACAAATTATTCCTTAAAGAATAGGGAGATTGAATGAGTGAATAACAGAAGGTTAGCAATCAGTCTTCTACTGCTACTCTTTGTGTCAGCATTAGGATTCAGTAGCTCGACTCATTCATTGTCAATTAGTTCAAGCCAATCGACACGTACAATGATTACAAGCCAAGTTGACAGCCCAATCTCTATTGGGAGTAATGCGGAATTATCTGAACTAAGCACCGCGGGTGTAGGTACTAGAAGTGACCCGTATATTATCGAGGGAAAAGTAATCAATGGAAGGACCTGCGTCTACATCCATGATACCACGTCGTCCTTCATTCTCCGGAATTCCGAATTCACATTTAATTCTACAGGGATTACTGGAATAGGAACATCGGTCATTCGTCTTGAAAACACTGAAGATGGAGTGATTGAAAACTGCTATGTTCGTGGAGGAGATATTGCTATTGAACTACGAGTTGTATCAAACTGCTCAATCATTAATTCCATAGCCTTCGATGCCTATAGAGGAATATTGCTTGATACTGCCACCAATTGCACGATTATTGATAGCTCTATTTTTGATAACTCCATAGGAATAATGGCTGTCAATTCAGATTCCTGTACTATTATCAACAACACGATCTATGCCAATTATCAACGTGGTGTACATGTTGAAGTATTCTGTGAAGATAACACCATTTTTGGAAATGCGATTGGATGGAATTCAGTCCAAAATGCAAGGGATAATGGAGAAAATACCGTATTTACAGACGGTGTTAGTATAGGTAATGGGTGGTCAGACTATAATTCTTCAGAGGAGTATTCCATTCCGGGCACTGGAGGTTCTATAGATCCATATGCTACTTTGTTGTTTGATTCAATACCACCAACAGTATTCGGATTATTCGATATTGTTGTAGACGTAGATCATAACGACGAAACGATAACTTGGTCCGCAAGTGATAATTTCCCCAAACACTATCAAATCTACGTAGAGGATCTTCTTGAGGAAGATAACGTTTGGGATGGTTCAGATATCTCATTTTCTTTAGAGCATCTACCTTTAGGCACTTATACTATCACACTCAATTTGACAGACGGATCTGGGAATATGGGAAGTGATGAAGTTGTAGTATCGGTAATCTCGTTCCTCCTCGGAGGCATTGGAACCGAGCTTGTGATGTATGCATCGGGAGTCACGATGGTATGTTTCGTTGTCATTATTTTACTTGTCAAAAGATTTGCTTAGAACTCATTCTTCCGTCTGTACTACCCATTGCTATGATGCGAACTCTATTAATCGGTGCGAAGTAGAAAAAACTGTACTGCCGAAAGTAGAAGTGGTTGCCAATGGGTCGAAATGGATTGAACATACTAGCTGTCATTGTAGTAGTATCGCTACTCGTAATCAATGCTTCAAGACCTATAGAAGCACTAGAGGTCGAGCCTGCACAAACTTACACCCCCCATGCAATTATTCAAATTGACGGGAATGCGGAATTTCTTGCCCTAGATGCAAGTGAGGGATGGGAAGGTGATGGCTCTCCAGAAAACCCAATCATTATCACAGGTTACAGTTTTGCCGCAAATGAGCAAATGCTAAGAGTAGAAAACTCAGACCTACACTTTAAATTCATTGACAACCAGCTTGATGGTCTATTCTATGAGTGGTGCGGTGTTGCAATTATCAACGCTGCAAATGGAATAATCATGGACAACTACGTTCGAAGAGCTGCAGCTGGAATCCATGTTATTACCGTCGAGAATTTCACCATCGAAGGAAATGAAGTTCATGATAGTACTTTCGGAGGTATTATTGTGGAAGATGGATCTCAAAATGTCATAGTGAAAGACAACATAGTATACGACAATCAGGACCATGGCATCCATATTGGTAATCCGTATGGTTCTGCAATAAGTCACAATGTCACTATATCAGGAAATACAGTTTACGAGAATAGCCCAAGTGGAATTCGCCTTCTAGAGGCAGAAAATTGTATTGTGAGTAACAATAAGGTCTATGACCATAGTCAGAAAGGGCTCCTAGTTGAAGCTGGTTCTCATCACATCAATTTCAACAACATCACGAATTGCCAGACAGGAATTCACATCATGGGTGGAAATGCAACACTCGAACACAATACAATATCAGGTGTAGAGTATGGTATTTCAGTTATCACAGAGCACAATACATTCTCACAGAATTACATTACTAATTGTGAAGAGATTGGCTTGCGATTCTATTATTCATATTCTGATGGAGTGGGCGGAGCAAACAATGTTGTCACAGGAAATATCATTGCAAATAACACAAGAATGGGTCTAGATATTACTGCAAATGCTGATGATAACAGAATTCAGAACAACTACTTCTTCAGGAATGGTGGTTCAAGCCAAGCAGCCGATGATGGTGAGAACAATTTCATCGATGGTAATTACTGGGATGATTGGACAGCTCCAGATACAAACAATGACAGTATCGTGGATGTTCCATACTCGATTGATGGAAATTCAGGGAATAGCGATCTTCACCCAATGGCTGCTCCAGATGAGTCAATCCCACCGTGGTACGTTGCACCTAGTACGAGTGGAAATGAAACTACTACCACCACTACTACAGAGTCAACATTTCCAGTGGACACAGTGATACTTACAGCCGGTGTTACAGCCGTAGCAGTTATTTTGATTGTAGTAGTCTTTGTGAAAAAGAAATAATTCACTTAAGCCCATATTTCAACTTGAAGTCGTCAATCCATTCGTGATGACGTCCAGATTCATCAATTGCTTTGACAATCTGCTGAATAGTCACTCGTTCGATGCGTGGGGCATACTCAGGCGGTATAGATTCCATTAGGAAGGGCCACAACCCGGATTCCTTGCCATTCTTGGAAGTCTTATGAAACGCAGGATTCCGCTCATCGTGAAGGAGCATGAAACAGCCTTTCTTTGTAAGGGATAATAGAACCTCCCTGAAGAACTGGTAATAATTGATAAACGGACAAATGTGCCCGGATACGAAATCGGTTTCTTCGAAGCCGAACTCTTTCATTCGCTCCCAATATTTGCGCCCAATATGATGAAGATAACACCCATCAAATCCATACAAGATAGGATTCCGTCCATCGCAATCGCCGCCCGCAAAAACAGAACAACCACCAAATTCCTTTTCGACGAGTTTCGCCTCAACAAAGATCCCTTTGGTTTCTCCAGATATGAACAAATCAATCGATGTAGGTTGCCCAGAATCTTCATTGAAAACAGTTCTGTCATCATATTCAAACTCAGCAGTGACATTTCCGATAGGCCATGCTATTCCTACTCGCTCGATTGCGACACGTAGCGGTTCGAGGTCTTTCCTTACAATCAAGGGTCCTACAAGATTGAATACCATTGCTTGGCTACTCAAACCGTGGTGAAGATACTTGTGAAGTGGGAAAGATTCCTTCCCTATATTTTTCTCATTCTCTTGCTGTATGTACTCAGCCACGTCAGTGCAAATGATATTTTGCGGCCAGCTGGCAAGGGACTTGAGGCAATAGCGCATCTTCTCATGTGTCGCCAGTCCCTTCTCAGAAAACCATCTTGCTGCAGAATCACGAAGCTCACGCTCATAAGCCTTGTAACGTCTGTATGGCCAAGTTCGAGCTAACTGCCTACTGCTTTTCTCAGACATTCTTACCCCTCATTGATTACTGCTAATGACATAGTCATTGCTTATTCAGTCTGCGGATATTATGTCTGTACCACCGCATTTTACGCACCAAAATCTTGGTGTGTATTTACCAGACATGAGTATTGGTCTGCCATTTTGATCACTCGGATATATGCTGTCATCTTCATTAACGTGGCCACAATCTCTACATATCACTGCCATTGCTATCATCTATTCATTATTCTGCGATGAATACATTAAAACATAGCCCTCGGTGAATGCGAGTTTTTGTTACTCCATAGTTCATCAAGGTGAATAGAAAGCGCATCTTCGATGATGACCACGCCAGTAAATAAATTAGCCCAACAAATTAGCCCTGCTAATAGATGAGTGGGAACATCACCGTGTTGAAAACAATTTACCAAAAGGGACTGATTAGTTTTTGGTAAATGGGGAAAAAAGCGGAAACCAGCTTCCAAAGACGAAGTCAACCCGACTGGTTTCCTAGCAATCTAGCTAATTACAGCAAACCATGAAAGCTATGAGTAGATTGTTCTCATGTGCATATGAGTCAATGTTTCGGATTATCTGGTTCTCTTTCTTAGGTTCCTGAAAAAGCCACCATGAGAATTTTGTCTAAGGGGATTACAGCTGAGTATTTACCTTTCTCAACACCTAGAACAAGCAGGTCACTAGTGACATCATAAATATATGCTGAGATAATGGGTTTCTCAGACCCTACATAAACATCGACTTGAGTTTTATTCTTCATCATTAATCTTAGGTATTCATTGAAATTAGTCATAGAATCAACTCGTATGCGTCTTTTATTTTTCTTATCTCTTTTTTGCTTCTGCAGTCTGAATTAGATTTTCAAATAATGATTCTTTCGAAAATAAGTACTAACAATTTACCGAAAATTCATTCCCATCCTTTTAGTAAATGAAGATATCCAAGTTTATTCGGGAAAACGCATCAATGTTGATACAGGATGAAGTACTGCGGAAGTCGTGGAAAGTCCGAAACCGTCTACACCCTTCCTTCTTCTTCGAGTTGCGGACAGCGACGAGGATGGTGGGAAACAGTGAGAGCGGAACTGATGCTATTGGGAAATCTGTTCTGCTTTGGATGGTTGATGTTTCTACTAGGTAGGGAGTGGGGTCTGAGATGCAGAGAGGAACGGATTCCAGAGTTGGATGACAGTGTGCCCAAGAGTGAGGTGTGAGGAATGGTCGGACCGATGGATCAGAAAGAACTGGAGAGAGTTGTGATGAGGAACCTGGAGAGGTTGTTGGGACCAAGGGATATTGC
>JAEOSL010000207.1 GCA_016840385.1 Candidatus Thorarchaeota archaeon
CTATTTTACTCAAACATTTGATTGGCCGTACGATAGATTACCCAGTGATGTTAACATCACATTGGACTTAGCGACTACAATGACCGGTGATTTTGCTGATAATGAAGAAGGAGGACTTATGTTCAAGGTATACCTGTGGCTTATCGATTCTTCAGGAAATTGGCAACGTATCTATAGGTCATTTCCACCTTATGCTGAGATTTTTCAACAACGTAGAATAGATTTGAACTACTTTGATATTGCTGCTGGGTGGAGGGGAATGGTTCCTGATTCTGAAGGTGTACAAGAGGATCCTCTAGACGAGCTTACAATCGCAATTGGATTGGCCCCCACATCTAACTTTGAATCATTCTTGGGTACAAATCCATGGCTGGAATATTCGGGAGATGTCACTGTATCTTTTCGAGGACTTGACGTAGTCACTTATGGCGACTACTTTGGTGTTCTTGGAACTACGGATAAGGGAGCTGATGCGTGGAGCCAATTAGTTTATGGTTCAAGAATCTCATTAATAATCGGTATATTGGCAACTGGACTGTCGACAATCGTTGGTGTGGTTGTTGGAATGACTGCTGGTTACTTCGGAGGAAAGATCGATGAAATTCTGATGCGCGTTGTCGACTTTCTGTTAGTTATTCCCGGATTGCCGTTGATGATGGTACTTGCAGCTTTTCTAGGACCCACAATTGAAAACATCATTGTGGTAATATCGATATTAGGTTGGACGGGAACGTCGCGACTTATACGGTCGCAAGTTATGGCTGAAAAGAACAAAGCCTACGTCGAATCTGCCCGAGCTATTGGTGCATCTGATACCTATATTATTTATAGGCACATTCTACCAAACGTTACACCGATTCTTTTTGCTGATATCACACTTGGTGTGGTGGGTGCAATTCTATCAGAGTCTGGACTTGCATTCTTGGGTCTAACTGATCCTAATGAGCCAAGTTGGGGTAGAATGCTAGCTGATGCTCAAGGAACTGGTGGATTCAGTTCAGGAGCTTGGTGGGTAGTAGTATTTCCTGGAATGATGATTACAATCATTTCTCTTGCATTCACCTTTATCGGTCATACGTTAGATCAGGTTCTCAATCCTCGATTACGCGAGCGTTAGGTTTTTGGGATGGGTATATTTGCCCTCTCCCTTTTTCTTTAGAAACAGGAATCTATTATAGAATGTCGCATCGAATTATTCAATATTCTTCTTAGTTTCTAATACTATTCGCATAATACTTGAAACACAACGCTTTTATTTCCGAATAAGGCCAAAAGGGTATCCGATTCGACTCGGAAAAGGAGATAGAGAGAAAAATGTCTAGCAATCGTGCTAAGAGAATTATTGCTCTGTCGTTAGCTGCTGCTTTTATGTTGATGGCAATCTCACCAATGTTTGCCAAAGCACAGACAACCTTGCCAGGCCACGAATTAAGTGGACCTTATGTAGACAAGCTTGTGTACAACGTAATCACGCAGGACGACCAGCAAGTCCTTGCACTTCAAGATGATGAGATCGACCTCATTGGAGACATGGTTGATCCACAATTCCTCGACACTTTAGTAGAGGCCGAGGATATTGATGTTGCAAACGTACTGAGAAACGGATATGGTTATTGTGTTATTAACACAGCCAAGAATCCGCTAAACTACACTGCCTTCCGAAGAGCACTCGCTTTTGCTCTGGATAAGGAAGCAATTTCTGACGATGTCTGGGATGGGTTGTCACAACCACACGACTCACTTATCCCTGTAGTTAATCCATGGACCATTGAAGGACAACTACCATACACATACTACGAGGCAAACGTTGCTTTAGGTAACGATATGCTTGATGCAGCTGGTTTCGTTATTGACGAAGCTACTGGTTACAGAACCACACCAAACGGTGATGCTTTTGACATACTAGTAGAATGTGCACAATCTTCAAACATTGCTATTGAGGTCGGTCAGAAATTGGCTGAAGCACTCACACTATTAGATGTTGAAGCAGTCTCAGTTCCAACAGACTTCTACGAATATCTGAACAGACTCTACTTCCACGGAGACTTTGATATTGTCTTCCTTGGTTCGAGTCACAACACCTTTGATGTAGATTGGATAGCATACGACTATTGGTCAGAGAATGCAGATACACCATACCAGAACTTCCCCAACTTCCAGAATGCATCATACGACTCCTGGAGAGATCAATTGCTCCACTCAACAGACTATGATGAAGTCTATGAGGCAGCAATCGAGATGCAGAGAATTTGGGTATATCAAAGCCCTGAAATTATCTGTTACGAGAACATTGAACTCACTGCTTACAGAACAGACAAATTCGAAGGATATGTCAACGACGTTAGCGGTGGTGTACCTGGATTCTGGACAAACTTCAAGATTCATTTGAAGGATGCACTCGGTGGTCCATTCGGTGGAACATTCCGTGTGAGTAACGCACTAGATATCGACTCATTCAACTTCATGGCAAGTAATTCAGCTTACGCAGCAAGAATTAGTGCTATGATGATGGACAGTCTATTTACATTAGATGAGGTAGGTGAAGATGTATATTGGCTTGCCGAGAGTTACATCGGTGAAACTCATGCTGATAATCCAGATATACCTGTTGGCTACACTCAATTTAAATTCAACATGATTCAGAATGCTACATGGACTGACGGTATGCCATTAACAGCTGAGGATGTTGCCTTTACATTGAACTACT
>JAEOSL010000208.1 GCA_016840385.1 Candidatus Thorarchaeota archaeon
AATGGATGATGCACTGAAAGGTGCTTCAATCACTGACGCAGAACTTGAGAGACTCGCTGAAGGTGTAGACGAGTCTGGAGAAGTAGTGATGCCAGTAGAGGATGGTGAAGATCTTGTCATAGCCGCAGCACTTGCAATGGAGTTCGTTGATGGTCTCGAAACTACTGCCCCAGTAGATAGACCAGAAGGCGATGATGCTGTTGCTGGCTTTGATGCATTACTTCGTAAACTAGAAACCCTTCGCGGTGATATTTCTTCACTCCAGCGTGGTGTTGTTGGTGTTTTCGCAGCACAATTACTTACATTCAGAGGCAAAGTCGTCGAACTGAAGTCTAGGATTTCAACAGAGATGGTTGAACGTCTGCGAATGAAATTCTTCAAGGAATTTATTGAATCTACATTCGTGGATATTGTTGACAATGAATTCGCAGCACTCGAAAAGGATCTTGTCGATAAGATTGTTGAGCAGACACAAGAGAGATTCAAGGAGTTCGCACTTCGTGTGAGGGAATCCGAAGTCGACCTGCGCAGTACCATCGTTGAGCAACAAGACGTCGTACGCTCATTCATGAAGAGCTTGGAAGAAGAAACTGCTGCACAGAGATTAGAGCTTGCTGATAAGCAGACAGAACTTACCAAACTAGACCTTGAAGTTCGCAAGTTACATGGTCAAGTGACTTCGGATAAATCTGCTGCAGTTGATAAGGATGAATATGAACGACGTGTTGCTGACCTTGAAGCTCAGGTTGCTACTTACCGTGATGATGTATTGATCAAGGATGCAATGGTCGACGCACGAACAAAGGATACTCAGGAAGCAAGAGAAGAAGCAGAAGACTTGAAGATACAAGTTGGTGAACTCAAAGGTCAAATTGAAGTATTCAAATCTGAAGCTGCTTTAGCGAAACCTCGTTCTGAAAAGACTGAAGCAGAGATTACTGCATTAGAAGCCAAAATCAGTCTTCTTGAAAGTACACTTGAAGACAAGAGAAGTGACGAAGTCGTCTTACAAGCTAAGGTCAAGCAATTGGAAGTAACTGTTAGTGATACTGAAGCTGAAAAACTGGCAGCTGAAAAAGAAGCAGCAGAACGTCTTGGTGAATTAGCTGGTCTTCAGGACAGAATTTCTGAAATTAAAAGTCTTGACGAGAAGATTCATTCACTTAAGAAGGAACTTCAAGTTACCAAAGAAGAAATCCCCATTCTCGAACAACAGAAGCAGGCTTTTGAGAAAACTACTCATCTGATGGAAAAAGAACGTGATATAGCTTTTGAACAGAGAGACCTCTCGGATGAGCGAACCCAACGCTACATCCAGGTTCTTGGAATGAAGAACAGTACGAAGGTTCTTCTTTTAGTTGATGAAGTTGGTTCAATTACTTTAAAGGCATTAGGTAAATCTCTAGGAGTACCTGAAGGTCAAGCAACCCGTTGGGTAAGAGATTTAGAAAAAGTTGGTGTGCTGAAAATCAGCGGTTCAAAAGTTTCATCCACTCTCAAAGATGCCAAGGAATGAAATTGGATTCAGGACTTAGAATTTGATCGATCGGTCCCCATTCTTGTGAGCTTGAACAATGTTAGTCCAGGATTCAGCTAGTTTTTCCAGTGACTGAGAGAAATTCTCACTAAGGAAGAATTCACCATCTGACTTTTCAACAAATCCAATATCTCTCAGTTTTCTCATGACTTTAACATAGAGACCTCTACTTGTCAGGACAAAAGATTGCCATTGAGAATCTTCAATCTTACCTTTCTTTTTCATTAGGATATTGAGTATCTTAGAGGCTTGCTCAATCTGCATATCAGTGAAAAAGATGTACCGGAGGAGATGTCTTGGAGTTATCAGAGACGGTCTCCTTACTACCTCTATCTTTGCCATTCTCTAAACCCATGTGTTAGTCGAGTAAACCAAATATGACACTGGGTATTACGTTTCTGCTCTTAGTGGACGTGCCAATAGCATCAGGAGTGTCACAGCAGTAAAGACCACTATAGCAATCACTGTCTGCATTGATGGAGTAAAGGCAAACACACCTTGCTCAACAAGATACCATAATCCAATACCTGTCCCAAGACATGATAGAATGGGGACGATCTGGAAGGGTGACTTCAGTTTGGACATTGCTGCAACTAGGATGAAGAATCCATATCCCACTGCTGCAAATGCGAGTGATAGCGTGAATAGCACTGCTAATACTTCATAGAGTCCAAACAATAGCCAACCAGCCTGAGGTAGAAGGTATGCTATAACTAGCCAGATGAGATTGAAGATTAATATGAACTTGAGTCCTGTTGCCGCATTTCGAATATCCATATCTGATGGTGCATTAGAGAACATAATCGTCATTGCAAGAAATGCTATTATCCAGAATATTGGATTGATTACTGTCAACTCTGAAAATGTATACAGAAAGAGGTAGACAAATGAACCAATCTCATTTATGGGATACATGATATCTGAAAGTAGTGCAGGATTACTTTTCACGCTAATCAAATTCTCTAGCAATGTTATTGCACTGCCACCTAATTCAGGCCTGTCAGGTACGAGATAGGTTGCACCAAATGCAAAAGCAATCAAGAGGAGAAGTGAAACTCCAATTGGTGCTAAATTGATGATTGCATTTTTTAGATTACTTTGTGGTTTTCTATATTTTACATACCCGAGAACGATTTGA
>JAEOSL010000033.1 GCA_016840385.1 Candidatus Thorarchaeota archaeon
ATGCAGCCTGGGGAACTCCATGGAATTGGGACCCTCGCGAAACAACCACCCTCATCTTATGGATAGCATACGCATGTATTCTGGCATATCGTGCCTCTGTAAGCGATAGAGAGGCAAGAGCCCAATTTGGTTCCATCTTTGGAATCGTAGCGTTCCCGATGGTAATATTGAGCTATCTATCAATTCGAATATGGAACACTCTTCATCCAATCGTCATTGAAGCTTCAGGACTTCAGATGGAAGTTGAG
Organism: Candidatus Thorarchaeota archaeon; assembly: GCA_016840385.1. The sequence continues at coordinate 249 of JAEOSL010000033.1, forward strand.
CACATGATGACTTTGTTAGTTGCTATGATTGCCGTCACAATGATTGCACTGATTATGGTTGAACTAACGTACAAAGTTGATTCAGCTCAAGAGAAGTTGATGAGAATAAGAATGTCAAGGAGTTAGTATAATGCAGCAGGTTGAACTATTCGTCGTAGCCGTAATATTATGGGGCGGAATCTTCGCATTCCTATTGTACCTTCTAATGAGAATGGTCGGAATCGAGAAACAAATCAAGATTGTAGAATCGCAAGTAGATGGAGAACAATAGAAATGAAGAAGAAGACTCGGATGGTAGTTGTTGCGGTCATCTTAGTAGCTACAATTAGTATTGTCACATTTGGAATGATGAATGTCTTTGTCGATCCCTATCTAAGTGTAGATGATGTGTATGAAAATCCCGAATCATACATGGGTCGAACAATACAGGTGAAAGGTGCACTTCAGGCAGGATCTCTGACAATTGGAGCAGAAAATGTGACTCTAGTGATAGAAGGGGATAATCACACAATAACGGTATTGCTCCTAGGTGAAGTTCCCGACATGATTGATGGTCAAGACATTGTTGCAATTGGCACATTGGATTCAGCTAATCTATTGAGAGCAACTCAGATTTTGACATCTTGTCCGAGTAAGTACGAAGCGCCTACAACAACTTAGAAGGCATTTACTTCCACTCATCACCAAAACGAGCTTTCTGAGCATCAGATCTTGGTTCATGTGACCAAGGGACAGGGTTATTCACAATTATATTAGACAACTGTGTGACACGCTTACCTATCTCTGTAGCCATTGCAATCCCCTCAGTATCCGCACGAATATCACCTGGATTCAACGCGAATCCTACAGGCCAATGGACACCACCGGGCAAAATCATTTCTTTCACATAAATAAAAAATAGAATTGCTGAAAGGGACAAATCCACACCGGATCTTCGTCCCACGGCAAAACCACTTGCCACCTTTCCTTCAAGATGAAGGAATCTACCAGTACGGTCCATTAGATTCTTCAAAGCAGTAGCAATGGTGCCATGATGGTTTGGTGAACCAAATATGATACCATCTGCTATTTTCATTCTTTCCGCAACTTGATTCAAATCATCTTTTTGAATACACTTTCCAATCTTATAGCATTCACTGCAATGTTCGCATTCATTGATATCAAGTTCAGCCAAATCAACAAATTCAACCAATGCTTCTTCATTTCTTGCGGATTTGAGAGCTGTCTCAATTAGCGTCGATGTGTTTCCGGGTGTTCTAGGACTGCCAGAAATTCCAAGAATTCGTGTTTTCAAATAGATAACCTCAGGTTCAATCGAATTCAATTCGATAGAGTGCTTCGCTATTGGTTTTTTAACCCCTATTATATACTATTGATTACGAAAAGATACTTTGGCTACTTGAATATGCCTAAAAAGTTACATTTTGTAAACCTATTCTGTTTAAATTCATTCATTTCAAATCAAAACATGAGTGTCTTCCATTTTGACACGCAGCTAACGTTGACTGACTTGGCGATGCCATTATTAGAGAGTCAGCTTAGTCCAATTACAGTAGGGAGTCGAATTGACCAAGCAAACACCAATGCAAAGGCAGTATCTTCAGCTGAAGAAACAATACCCTGATTGCATTCTGTTATTCAGACTTGGTGATTTCTATGAAATGTTCAATGAGGATGCAAAAGTAGCTAGCAAGGCCTTAGATATTGTACTCACTGCCAGAGGAGAAGGCGTTAATAGATGGCCTCTTTGTGGAGTACCATATCATGCTGTAGAGGGATACGTTGCCAAGCTCCTTCAACAAGGTTTCACGGTAGCGATTGCTGACCAAGTAGAAGATGCATCTCAAGCGAAGGGACTAGTCAAGCGAGATGTTGTTCGAGTTGTAACACCAGGTACGATACTTGAGAGTTCGATGCTGGAGGACGCTCAGAACAATTACTTAGTGGCACTCATCGAAGACGGGGACCAAGTGGGAATTGCTGCTGTTGATGTATCCACTGGAGAGTTTATTGTTACCCAGATTGAAGGTACACTTACTTCTGAAATTGTTCTTAATGAGATTGGAAGACTCTCCCCATCAGAGCTCCTCCTCTCAGACGAGACCTCAGAATCAAAAGCAAGAGGAATACTGGAAGAAACTGGAATTCATATCACCCAAAGGAACAGCCTCGATTTCTCAACGCGGAATGCAGAGACCCTCATCAAAGAACAATTCAAAGTCGCAACCCTTGACGGTTATGGTATCTCAGACAAGCCAGCCGGTCTTGGTGCAGCAGGTGCAGTTCTTGCATATCTCAGGGACGTGCACAAAACAGGCAGCGTGACACTTTCGGGATTGAGAACCTATTCAGTCGAATCACATATGATCATCGACAGTCAAACTCAGAAGAATCTCGAACTGATCAAGAATGCTCGTGATGGAAGTTCGCGAGGTACACTGTTTAGTATCCTCTCCAAGACAGTTACTCCAATGGGAAAACGAAAACTCAAGCAATGGATACTCCAACCACTCAGAGATGTGAAGATGATTAATAATCGTCTTGATGCCGTGGAAGAGTTAGCAAGAAACGCAATTGTAAGAAAGGATATCTCAAACAGCTTTAGAGACCTCGGAGACCTTGAAAGGATCACGAGTAGAATTGTATTTGGTTCAGCAGGAGCAAGAGACCTACTTGCTCTTAGAATCTCTATTGGAAAGCTTCCAGCTGTTAAAGAGACCTTGAAATCATGTAAGAGTGAAATCATATCGAATTCTGTAAAGTCAATCGATCCTCTAACGGTGCTTCATGAGATCCTAGAAACTGCAATTGTAGATGAACCACCAGTTTCCGTGCGTGAAGGTGGAATGATTAGGCAAGGGTTCAACAAGGACCTTGATTCTTTGAAGGGATCAATTTCTTCAGACAAGAAATGGATAGCCTCTCTTCAAGCAAGTGAGAGAAGACGAACAGGCATCAAGTCACTGAAAGTAGGTTTCAACAAAGTACATGGATACTACATCGAGGTCACTAAGAGCAACACGGGTCTTGTTCCTGAAGAGTACATGAGAAAACAAACCCTTGCTAATGCGGAGCGATACATTACTCCAGAACTCAAAGAGAAAGAATCTACGGTACTTGCGGGTGAAGAGAGAATCAACAAGCTGGAATATGAAATCTACGAAACTCTGAGACAACAAGTCAGTGGCTCAGCAGGAATTCTCCGCAAGAACGCCAATGCAGTAGCTATCGTAGATGTACTAGTGTCACTCTCAGATGTAGCAGTTACTCGAAGGTATACACGACCAACAATCACTGAAGACACTAGAATCAAAATCGTTGATGGAAGACATGCTTCTCTGGAGGTCATGCTCGGACCCAACGAATTCGTACCCAACAGCATTGAGATTGGAGATGGAGGTTCTACACTCATCATTATCACCGGTCCAAATATGGCAGGAAAGTCTACGTGGATGCGGCAGTGTGCCATTATAGTCCTCCTAGCTCAGATGGGCTCGTTTGTACCTGCCAAGAGCGCAGAGATAGGTCTCGTCGACAGAATATTCACACGAGTTGGAGCATTCGATGATCTCACAGCCAGACAAAGCACATTCATGGTCGAAATGATTGAAACAGCGAATATTCTCAACAATGCAACTGACCGTAGTCTTGTCATCCTAGACGAGATAGGAAGAGGAACATCGACCTTTGATGGGATGGCACTTGCATGGGCAGTTGCAGAACGGATTGTTCAGAAGAAAACTCGCTCCCTCTTTGCGACTCATTTCCACCAACTCACAGACATGGCGTCACAATATCATGGAGTCAAGAATGTTCACACGCTTGCTAAGGAATCAGGAGATACAATCGTCTTCCTTCACAAGGTCGTCGACGGAGGAACAGACAAGAGCTACGGTATTCATGTTGCAGCTCTTGCAGGGGTTCCTGACGAGGTAGTGAAACGAGCCAACCAGATTCTCCAAAGGATTGAGAAAGAAAACAAGGTCACAGTGGGCGATGCAACACCAGACTTCGAATCAACAGAACAGGCAAGTCTTGAGTCGCTTGTTGTAGAAGACCCACTCGTCGAACGTCTAAGACATATGGACCTCGATAGAACAACTCCTGTGGATGCTTTAGTCAAATTGAAAGAAATGCAAGAAGAAGCAAAGAAAAGAAAGGAATAAGGTTCATTTACTTTCAAGAGGCGCCAAACCGCTGCTAGATGAAGAGAGCGCGCGATCTACTACGTTGTCGAAGCTGTGATAGGATGTACAAGAAAGAAGAACTGGATATCTCAAATACAGCAGTTCCAAGGGGCCCAGACTGTGGAAAGAAACTAATACCATCAGACTAGGTTCTACTTCATTCTCTCATTCATCAAGTTGAATACCGTTGTTTGCTTTCAATTCAGCCTCTAATTCTAACACGTCTACCCGTGGTTCAATGCTCTTTGTAACAAGTATGACGAGAATTACAATATTGAGTGTAATAGCACCAACGATCAATGGCACACCTTCATAGAGAGAGTAGATAATCCCAGAGAAGATAGGACTAACTGTCCCAACAGTGAGCACTAGTAGCGTGGACAATCCTAGCATTTTACCTAAGTCAGCCTTTGGAAGTGACTTCTGTATGTACGTACTCAGAGTTGTTTGCCAAAGATTATCGTTTGTTGTCTTAATGGCAGTAGCAATGAATGCGAGTGAAAGAACAACACCAAGGCCAGGATAAACTGTATCTAGGAAAACGACCCATTCCTGCGGTGCGATGTAAGGGATATACTGGGCAACAATCAACAGAGTAAGAGCAATCGGCATAACTGAGTACACCGCAATAGTAATCCTCTTTCCTCCACGTTGATCAAACCGTCGACCAAGTAGGAGAGTAAGTGGGACTGACACTGCTAATGTTATTAAAATCATCAAGAAAATCTGACCAATATCGAAGGATAGGGTTTCGTTGATGTAGAAGAGATTAGAGAATCCATAGAAACTGTCACTCAAAGCATCAATCATCATTACTCCAACTAGTATGGGGAATACACGCACAAGGAGTTTCAAACCGCGATAACTTTCCGAAATGAAATCTCTCAAGATTGAGGTGTTTCGATCTCTCTCTGGAATTGGAGTTGATTCTAACCAGAAGATCCGAATCACAACTGTAACACCAAATAATATTGCTCCAACGAAGAACACTATCCTCATGATCTCCACAAAGGCAAATCCAACGTTGAACATGATAGCCATAGCAAAGAGTGGACCAAGTGCAAATAATGTTCCCATGGTGAACAGACTGACTGCCACACCTCCGTATTTACGGTCAATCACCTGCATTATGTAAGCAGTCCCGCCTTGTCCAGTGAAATTAGATGCAGCTAGTGTCACAAGACCAAGAGCAACAACCACGAAGTTTCCAGCAATTGATAGAATAAAGAATCCAATGCCATTAATTGCCATTGTGATGATTGCCAAGTTCCTTCGGTCGTAGTTATCTGCCAAGTAACTTGCTACAGCAGTTCCTATCAAATTTACAACAGTCATAGCTGAGAACAGAAGTCCCAATGATATGTAGTCAATTCCGATGTCTCGAAAATAAAGTGTAAGAACTCGCCAAACAACACCCACACTCCCAACAATCCAGTTTGTAATTACAAAAATCTTGAAGTTCTTATTCGCCATCAAATGACGGACAGATGTGGCCCAGGAATCCGCTCCTTCATTTCCTTGCGATTCAGTATTTTCGACCGTGGGAATGTCTAAATTATCATCACTCAAATGGAATCAACGAACTTAGGCCGCTCAGTCCGGAATAATAAGTTCCTGATATGAGCAAGTATATGGAGGAAGTGATTCAGAGCAGTATCAGTTTCTACAATTGAATCTAGATGCTTCTTCGCGAGAAAATATAAACTTTAGATGAAATTTGAGAAATCGTATCGGTCAAAGGAGATTCTTTTATGGAACGACCTAGACTACGTCAATTATGATTTGTAGAATTTGGAATGGATGGACGACCCCCAACAATGCTAACATCTATGAAACTATGTTGAAAGAGGAGATCTTCGAGAGCATTGAAGAACGAAACATCTCTGGTTATGAAAAAATACAACTGTTTCGTCATGATGGAGAAACCGAGGTGCAGTTCATTACTATCATGTACTTCAAGACACTGGATGGGATAAGACAATTTGCTGGCGAAGACTATACACTTGCAGTAGTTCCTCAAAAAGCAAGAGATGTCCTTTCACGATTTGATGAACGCGTAAGAATCTTTGAAGTCAAAGCAGATGTGGGTTACTAGATTCGAGTCGAACTAACAGGAATCAAGAACCCATTTCTGCTAAGATGCTATTTCAACGTGATACTTATCTCATTCATCAAAGGTCTTACACCTTTAATGAGTAGCATTAGAACTACGAGTATCAGAGCAGCACCTGCGATTCCAGTACCAAGTGTAAGACTCCACTGGAATAACTCTTCATTGACATTAACACCTAATCTTGCAAGAACGAATGAAGCGAGTCCGAAGAAACTTCCACACATTGAGAAGAATGCAGGAACTCTTCGTGACACACTGATATTCAGAGCACCCAGGTTCAAATCGATTGGTTTCTTTCGAATGTCTACTTGGGTTGTTTCAATTCCAAGATTCTGGATTTGACCATCTGCAGAAACAATTTGGAATTCCACATTCAAATCGAATTTACCTTCATTCATAGGTAGAACCTTGAAGTCGGCTCTTGTTTCGTTATCAAGGTCAGACACTTTGATATCCCGATAGGCTGGTGATATGTTGCACCCACTACAGACTGGAATTACACGAACATGTCCTGTGGTGGGAAGATGATACGAATCATCAGATACATGAACTGATGCACCATCTGGAGCTTTCACCTTGAATTCAGGTTTATGCAAGGACACTGTGAGATCAAATTCTTCCTCCAAGCACATTCGTTCCCAGTATATTAGAGAAGCTTTCCGCTCTATTGTTGGAGCAGCACCCATTCCTCCGGTTGGAAAATCGGAGGGTCCAGCAGAAGTAAATTCTTCATCTTCTGAATGTCGATAATCAGCGGCAGGAGCTGGCATGGATTCTGACATTATTTCTTCACTCGAAAACTCGCTTTCCGAGGATTTCATCATTGATCTTCGTTTACTCTCTATCTTAAGTGGTTCTGGTGATGGCATTGATGCTTGCTTACCTGCTCCAGAATACGTAGGTTTCTTCATTTGTGTTAGTGAATAAAGGAACACTAAAACTGACACAGACAAAACAATTAGTGCAATTTCTTCAAGCATGGCGGACACCTATGTTTTAGTGACTGAACCAAGTTAAATGCCTTTCTTGAAAATGTAAGTCAGTGTATGAATTCATTCAATTTCACAAGTACGGGTTCTTCCGTAAACTACGCTCACAAGAACGCGCTAGCTTATATTGCACGGGATTACCGATATCCATAGGGAGTATTCAAAATGAGCGAAGTACAACACAAAGAGTGCCATAGAGTTGTTGCTCAATATCACTTTCACGATGCACGTTGGTTTGCCACGATTGGGTTTGCACCCTTTATCATAGCATTTGTTGGAATGATAACAACCAGTATCAGCTATTTCGGATGGAGTTTTGATATAGGAAGTTTGTTTGGTTTTGGACCATTTATCCTATCAGAGGGAATGCTAATGTTTCCTGTGTACTTCATCATTAGTATGCTATTCTTTGCAGGAGGTATCGAATGGTATGTGCTGTGTAGGCATTGCCCATGTTACGAACATTCAGGAAAACCTCATGGAAATGAGGGTCGCTTTTATTGTCTAGCAAACTGGGGAAGTCCAAAACTATTCAAGTACAAACCAGGTCACATCAGTCGTGCCGGTCAAGCAACATTTCTTGGATTTACCGGATTCTTCTTATTATTCCCAATTCTGTATTTCTTGGACAGATGGGAGTTTGTCCTCTTCCAATTGGTTTTTGCAATTTCATTCTTAGTTACTCTTAGACACTTTTGCTGTTCACAGTGTCCTAATTTCGGTTGTATCTTGAATTGTGTCGATGAAGAGAATAAGCAGAAGTTCCTCGAAGATCTACGGAACGAGAGGATATACTGAGCACATCCAACATTTCCCGAACATGACTCAAGGAGTTAATCTGCTTTATCATTCACTTCAAACAATAAACATCGTTATTGCAAGTCCTCCCCAGAAGGTCATAGCAATAAATAGCATGAACCATTTCCGTGAGTTAGCATCAGGATAATGTACTTTCCACAGTTTCCATCCAATCAGTATGAATAGACCAAACATTGCTAGAATAATTGGGATGCTAACTAGGATCCCCTGAATAAGATTGGGAATCATGTTTCCAGCAATGACGATGACACCAAACCGAATCTCTCCACCAAAGAATGCCAGAACGCATGCCTGTGAGAATGCGTCAATTGCCGCCTTTGTAAACACCATCATACCTGTCATGAAGAAGAACATCGATGGGAGGAATGATTGTCGAATTGTCTTGCTTGCTAATGGTGCTAGAAAAACAAGACCAACTAGTGCTGAAAATAATAGCATGATAGTGATAATAGATGTCATGAAGTTTGGATTATCCGTGAAAGCAGCTGTGCCAAAAATCCATCTCCAAGGTTCGTGATAAGTTCCCCATATTTCTGGAAGGGGATAAGATCCGTACCAAGGTAGGGAACCAACCCATCCAGCACTAAAGGGGCTCTGGAACACAACAGTTGATACAACTCTTGTTACACCGGTACTTCCTTGTGTAACGGGGAGGATAATGTCAAGCATCACTTGGTAAAACTCACCAATCATGAAGCTGATTAGAAAGATACCAATTCCTATGTATACGAAGAAGAGTCGAACCTTGATTTGACGCCATTTTGCATTGGGGTCATTTGATTTGAGAGAGCCTATCTGGGGTGTAGTAACCAAGTATGAGAGATATCTACGTATTTTGCTTCCGGTACTTTTTCGTAATGACGGAATGATGAGGATGCACAGACATACTGCGATTAGTGGTAATGCAATTGCAAGGATTACAGCAAGGTCGGCTCCGATCTCAAACATCTGAATCATTTCTCTATCAACTCCTGTTTTGAATCTGAATTTCTGATTCTAAAACGATGATAGACACCAGCAATCAGGATTGGTAGAGGGACCATCACGAGAGTAACCCATGTGAGGGTGTAGGTTGCCATGAGATCTTGTGGAACTTCTGTCAGGGTTGCAGGGATGATATAATCGAATAGAAGTGATACTTGCGGATAAGTGGGAGTTCTTGATGTAAAGACCACGACCATGTCCAAACTTGGAATCACGAAAATATTCTGTCCAACATAACCATTGGCAGAGTAGACACTAGCAATTTCAGCTGGGTATGTCCACCATTGATACGAGTATCCTGAATATTCATCGAAGGTAGAGAGAGTTTCTGATGATGTTTGAACCCAAGCAGATGGTACAATTTGCTCACCATCCCAGGTCCCATTGTTCAGAAAAAGATAGCCGAATTTTGCCATATCTCGGGGAATCATTTCTACTCCACCAGATCCCCTATAGATACCATGATTGTCAGCAGGCCATAAAACATCTGATACTGCAATTCCAAGTGGTGTGAATAGCTTGTCTGTTGCGTATTCAAGAAGCGAAACTCCTGTTGCTTCAGTAACAATTGCACTCAAGAGATGTGAACTACCTGAACTGTAAACCCAAACATCACCGGGATCATAAGCCAATGGCAAATCAAGTATAAACTGAACACTATCACTTGCATACCAATACTGGTAGTGGCTGTTCAAAGATGAGCTGTATGGTTCAGTCCATTCATCCCATTCAAATCCTGAGGTCATCATCAAAAGATGTTCGAGAGTGATGTCATCTATTCTTTCATCGTAGTTAGCATAGGTTCGGTTTGGAAGGAGGTCAATTAACTTTTCATCAACGCCATCAATATACCCCTCTTCAATAGCAATTCCAACGAGTGCTGAAGTGAAACTCTTTGTGCATGAATGAATAATATGCCGATTGTCTTGTTCATAAAATACACTAGGATATTCTTCCATAACCATGTATCCATTCTTTACTATTAGAAGAGATTCAATCAGAATTTGGTTCTCTTCAATCGCAGTCATCATATCATTCAGTAGTGCAGAATTCATCCCTTGCGCTTCGGGGGTTGAGTTCTGCCATTCATCGGTCGGCCAGTAGTCTCTGTCTGTAGCTGCTTGTGCAATATCATATCCATGAACAGGCATGATAGATGTGATGAACAAGATCAGAGAGAGGGTCATGATAGATATAATCTTCTTCCACGTCAATAGAGGACATCCTCCAAACACCTTTCCGTGGAAAATACTTGGTTCAAATCTATATAAGGTGTTTGATTGACGCCAAACGTTAGACGATATCAGTACGTTCTGGTATTCCCTATCGAAACCGACTTGGGGAACAATTGTGAATGTCAACTAATTCATTCTAATGATGTGAAAACCGTGCGAGATTGCTACTATTATCCAATGTAGTCAGTGAGCAGATTTTGTTAATCCGCAAGAATCTCATGAGCCTTCTTCAGTTGTTCAATGATCTCGATTTTCTGAGGACACTTCTCCAGACACTCACCACATTCTACACAGGCTTCGGCATTTGCACCTTTAGCCCATGGCATCTTACCGATTATGTCATAGTAATACTTCGCCATTTCATGCTGTCCGTAAATCTGATAGCGTTGAAGAGCACTGAAGATGAAACTGATATTCACTTCATTGGGACATGGTTCACAGTACTTGCATTGTGTACAGAGATTGTCGCAAAGCTCCTTGAATCTCGTGGCTATGCTATCGATAGACTCGGTTTCTTTCGCACTCAGCTTATCGTAATCATCAAGAGAGGCAAGAGCGAGATTATCATCAAGCATTTCATCTGAGCCCATCCCTGAAAGTGCAACGCAGACATCAGGATTATTGTAGACGAATTTGAAGGCCAAGTCAACGTAATTCTTCCTGCCAGATGTCAGCCATTCCTTCATATCTTCGTGAAGATCTTCACCAGCTAACCGACCACCCCCCACAGGACCCATTACTGCAACACCCATTCCCTTTGACCTAGCATAGTTCATCATTTCACAATTGACTTGGTCGAGGATATTGTATTGAACAAGTACGAGGTCGAACCAACCTGTGTCGATTATCTCTTTGAGAACTTCAGGCTTGTCATGGAAGGAGAATCCCAGATGTTTGATCTTTCCTTCTTCCTTAGCTTTCATTGCCCGTTCTATCACATTCAATCCAACGACTTTCTCATCGAATGATTTCTTGTTCAAAGCATGTAACAGATAGTAGTCAATATAATCGACATCCAGTCGTTCAAGCTCTTCATCTAAGAATTTGTAGAAACTGTCCCCTTCAGTAAAGTCCTTGTGACCTATAGGTATCTTTGTCACCAACGTGACCTTCTCTCTATATCCATCTTTCAAAGCGAGACCAAGAACTACCTCACTTTCGCCACGGTGATAGGTCCAAGCTGTATCTACGTAGTTGATGCCATTATCGATTCCTTTTCGAATCAGCTTGATTGCTTCATCTCTCTTGATTGCGCCACCCTTCTCAATTGTGGGAAGACGCATACACCCAAACCCGAGAACGGATACTTCAGAACCGTCTTTTCCAAGTTTTCTGTACTGCATGCTACTTCAACTCGTAAGTGTATCAATATCAAAAGAGATTCTCCTGTTAAATCCACGGGTCTTTTCAATTTACTCAATCTTACACCATTTATAATAAAATCTAACCCACCAAAGCTTACATGTATAAATTCGTAGCAAAGTGCGAATAATATCTCACATTCACGTGGAAGTTGTAGGATATGTCCGAGAATGAACCCGAGCAAATAGAAGTTTCTATAATTCAGAGAGTTCGCAAAATTCTAATTGAACCATCTGATGACATTGAATCAGATGTTATCCGAGTGAAAGCCAGACTCTTGTCTTTTACACTACTATTGATACTAATAGTACTCCCTACAATTCAAATCGTACTTCGAATACTATCTGAAAACATTCTGATATTCATTTACGCAATTTCCATCTTCTTCATAATATATGTAGTCAGTCGAACCAAATTTGTAGTGTTTGCAGGTATCATCATGACTTTGACGCTTGCTGCTATGCCCTATCTTTTTCTTATGATAGAATTCAATCGGACACCTGTGAGACTTAGTTTGAACCTCATTCTCTGGCCAGTTATTGCAGCACTATTTGGGAGTCAATGGCTAACATCTCGGTTTGAATTGCTACTTATTTCAGGGGAATCTTTTGGACTCCTCGTATTTTGTAATCTCCACCCAGCTATTGAGCTTACTATGACAATAGAACCAATTATCGACCAAGCCGCAATTTCTCTAGCTGTGTTAATCTTCACCTGGTCTCTGAATTACTATGTAGCATTGCTTGAAGAACATAAAAAATTCTTGGAACAGCGTCAGCGAGAGCTTGAGGTTTATACTTCAGTCCTGACTCATGATCTTGGAAACGATATGCAAATAGTCAAGGGACACCTCGAACTTCTCAATGAAACTATGGACATACCCGCAAATCTGGAGTCATATCTATCAACCTCACTCGCTGTAAGCGAAAGGATGGCCAATGTCATCAAGTTATTCTCTGTTGTAGGGAGAGGAAGCGAATACGATTTTCTTGAAACTCTTAAAACTATGGCAAATCAAGCCAAAAAAGCCAGAGTTGGAGCCAATGTCAGTCTCATGTTTGAATCGGATTACCGGTCAGCAGATATCCGCCCAGGAATATTACTTCCTTTAGTTCTCGAGAATCTACTGAGGAATACAGCTGATTATGCTGGCGAAGGAGCGGTTGTTACAATCCGCATTGGATTGGTAGAAAAGATGCTATTGATAACCTATCGTGATAATGGACCTGGAATCGATCCAACAATCAGACCAAGGATTTTCCAGAAGGGAGTCACATCAAAAGGAGAAGGAAAAGGGCTAGGTCTCTATTTGTCAAAGAGGATTGTGGAGTCCTACGGGGGAACAATCCAACTATTAGATTCAAAAACAGGAACTGGCGCTGCTTTTCTCATATCCGTACCAGTTCTTTGAACAGTAATCAAAGTAACATCTATCGTAGCGGCTTGATACTTGGTTAAACAAGAGTTAACAATAGATAATTATAAACAGTATCGTACGTTTTTGAAGTATTATGAACTTTCAAACACGAAATGGAGCGATATGAGCGCTCTTTAATTTCAGGATTAGAAGGTTGCAAAATCTTGGCTATATACTAACTAATCAACATCGTTCCTGTGATTCTATGATGAAGCACGCTACTATTAACAAAGCACTTCTTGGATTGATGTTCCTTCTCCTGGTGACATCAGTTGTTAGTGTCAACGCAACGACAACAACAGATGATGATACTACCGAAGAGGAAACAGAAACAACTTCTGAAGACGAAACTGAGGATGAAGAAGACGGACGAGCTATTGATGAAGCAGAAATTGATATTCTAATGACAGATATCAACGGTTTCTTCTCATGGAAGGAGTCTGCTGAGATTGATGGAGTTACACATCAAGTCAACTCGAGCATTCACGAAGTAACAGCTACTGAACAAGAGATCTATCTAAACTATCCACAGGGTGATGAGATAATTCATGATCCGAAGATTGGTTTTGAGAACCTACTTTTAGTTGCTAGTACTGGTACTGGAACTCAGACAACCGGAAACATCGTAGATATCTTAGCAGATAACTATCTGCCTATCATCGCTGGTGTCGCTGCTATTGCCGTAATTGGTGTGATAGTTGTCGCTAAGCGTAGGTAAGTATCAACACAGTTTGAAAACGGAGGAGAGATTCTTTCTCTTCTCCCAAAGTTTCTTTTTCATTGAAACATGAACATGGAGTTAGTTCGACTCAGTTTCGATACTAGCAAAGAAATCATCGGAGGGATGTGTGAGGTCTGTACTCACTCTTGTGTCATGATACACGCAATCACAGTAATTATGTCCTTCAATAATAGTATGTTTCATTGTCATTACGAAATGTTTGTTGTCTCGTTTAGCTGCTCCATAATCACCATAACAACAAATAACATACTTTAGTTCTTTATCTTCTAGTTCTTCAATTGCATCATTCCAGAGACATGTATCCTTACGTAAGAATAACTTCCCATCCTTCACCTCGCTGACATATCGAATGAGCCCAGGACTAGAAATTGTGTCTTCTTGAAACCATTGTTCAGCTAACTCTTCCAAATTATCAAAGCGATCCTTCTGTGTGGAAGTTGTCATCCGCATGAACTCATCATGATATGCCTTGTAGAGTTCAATAGCTTCATTCCTATCAATTGTATTAGCAAGGGAGAACAGATTCTGGTATTTGTGATAGAGTACCGCTTGAAGCTGAATCCTCTGTGTAATCTCAAATGAATCATTTTCTAAATCTACATTTGCAGGTAGTTGCAGAATTTGAAAGAGGTAGTTGAGGTTACTAAGAGCCAAGTCGGGAAACTCTTTCAAACTATCAAATTCAGAAATCAGAGAAACAATATCAAAGGTACTTCGCTGAACATATGTTGTAGTTGCGAGGGAGTCATATCTTCGTTGAAGATTTGTTGTATATTCTTCCAAGACTTCAGGATAGAATTTCTTTACAAAACCAAGCAAACAATTCAATCTCGTAAATTGAGAGAGTTTGGCATGTTCGATTGGTTGGATGTTTCTCTTGGACTCAAGTGCCAGAGGATCATGGACCCCGCTCTTTCTAAATTTCATAAAGTTCTTCCTCCATAGAGCAAGTCCTCAAGTTTTCCCCTTAATATAGTGATGAACCTAGCAAGAACCAATGCGCAGGTTAGAATAGTTATATGTTAGAACAATGGTTCATGGTTTCATGACAGGAAGCTATGAATACTACAAAACCTATGATGATGTTGCCAAGGGCAATGTCAACTTAGAAGAGCAGATTCGTGATTGGCTCTGGAACATGGATTTGATGATAGAATTTATCAAATCAAACAGACCAGAGATTCTTGATTCATTTCTCAAGATTTGTGAAACAAAGTATTCCAATGAGTTGAAGCAGACAACATTTGATTTGAGTGAGTTTGGTTTTGATAAAATTGCAAACGACCAATCTGTTCTAAATCAGTATACAGATCTCAAGAGTCTTGGTCTCCAGATTATTATGAAATATATCCCAATGAGAGAAGACTATTCACTTAGTGAGAAGAAAGAACCGATTAGATATCTAGATTATCTCAGAGCAAAACATCTTCTTCTCTATCATCGAATTAGTGCATTGGTTGAAATTCTCGGAAGAAACCCGGGTATAGAGTGCTACAAGGAATTTGTTCAATTCTGGGGGAAAGAACTTGCGAAGAAAGAAATCGATCCTGTGACAATAACTGAAGCTCGTCAGTCGTTCGTTAGATTCTGGAAAGAAAGTGGTGGTTTCAATTTTGGTGTCATTGATATCAATGATAATGCATTCCTTGCCAAATTTGACAAATGTGTATGGCATGAGTCAATGAAGCATGTAACAGATCTGGAGCTCGCTTACTATACCGTCTGCTATCCAGGACCAAGATTGAGAAGGCATGCAGATTACAACGTTTGGTTGAGAAGGTCTGTAACTTTGTTCAGCGGTGAATTTTGTGATGAACTCCGTTGGGATCGACATGTTCATGACGAACCAGAACAACCTTCACATGAATTCTCTCGAAGGATTGTTCCGTAGTAATCAATACTTCTAGTTCACAAGTAGCATATATTCCTCTGCTGCTTTAGTTATTCGGGGTTCATCAACTAGAAAATCAGCTTTTGAAATACCTTCACAGATGACAGGAGCTTCTCCATAATTCCTTTATTATCTTACAATTTTCTACTATGCCCAATAGTTTAACAACATGAAGGGAAAGAGGATAGTGATATAGAAAAACAAAGTGATGCGAGATGATAGGTATAGTTATTCTAATGCTCCATGTACTCATCTATGCTGGCTCTGGTATCATTTTGTACGCTTTGCGAACCAGACTGTCCCTAATCCCGCTCTATTTGTATATCGGAATTTTGCAAGTGTTCACATCACTAATGAGTAGTTTCTATGTGCTGGATATTGGCTATGGTATTGAAGTTGGAGGAGGAAGCATAGTCTATGCAGCAGTCATTTGGTCAGTTATGCTCATCTACATAATCGAGCGAGATCTAGCAACTATCAAAATGATAATCCTTGGGATTGTTGCAATACAATTCATTTTTCTAGTGCTATATCCAACTTACGCATTTCTATTGATTTTCGATGGAGCCTCAAATCCCTTACTCATCCCTAGCAGATTATTCGAGATAAGTTTTGGAATATTCTGGATTGGAAACCTCTTAGCTCTCTTCGAAATGGTCCTAATGGTCTTTCTCCTGGAGAGAATGAGAAACACCTTTCAAAGAGTCCCAGCTATTGTTAATGTTGTAGTTGTTTACATTCTCATGCTTGTATTAGATGGACTTCTCTTCCCGCTTCTTGCGTTTCCGATCATCCAATCAATATCTATTGTCCAAGGTTTCGCGTCAATTCTAAGCAAACTACTGTTAGGGATTATGTATGGCAGTATGCTTGTCATTGCTTCATTAATTCTGGATTCAAAATATATCTTGGATAGGACAGATACGGGCTTGAGTGTTGCAGATATGCTATCACTTCCTAAGACCAAGGTCATTCAAACTTTGCAAAGAGCTGAAGAGAATCAAATGATGGTTAAGATTCTCCTAGACCTTCTCCGACATGATATCCGCAATTACAGTGATGTTTCATTGAAAGTAACGGAGCTATTGAAAACCAAAGACTCTTCTCTAAGTGATGCGAATCTTGAGCTGATTACCGAAATTGAACAATCTCAACACAAAACGATTGCACTTCTGGACAACGTATTGGCACTTTCTATGATCAAAGAGCAGTCGCTCAAGACTTCACCGGTAAATCTACTCAAGATGTTCAATTTAGCTAGAAATGATATTGCTACTTCATACAGCAATGTTATACTCAAAATCAAGGGAGAAGAAACACTTGATGTATTTATCAAAGGACACTCAATCTTTCAATCAATGTTTTACAATCTTTTGTCGAATATGATAAAGTATCGAAAGCCAGAACAGGATGTGGTTGTAGAAATATCTGTATATGCTGATGCAAAATCAACTCATGTATTAATTTCAGATCACGGACTAGGTATTGCACCTGATAAGAGATCACAGATATTTGACAGTCTCGAATCTAGACCACGCTTCATGAACTTTGGATTATACATTGTAAAAGCTCTGCTGAATCAATTTGGAGGGGATATCCAGTTGGAGAATAGGGAAGATTCACCTCAGGACTATAGAGCAGGATTGACATATCATCTATCAATTCCGTTAGCTGAAGTTTGACCTTGTTCAAGGACCGTAGGATTATATCTCCCCGCTACAATTTATTTGTGTATAACGATGACAGGTGACCTAAACTGAACAGCGTAGTTCCGAATGATTATATTCACTTAAACAAGAGACATCCACATCATTGTGTTATTGTAAACACATACAATTGGAGTTTGATAATTCGTGACAGCAGTTGAAATTCAAAATTTGGTAAAGTCCTTTGGAGACCTCGTTGCAGTTAACGACATCTCGCTAGAGGTTCGAGAGGGAGAAATATACGCCCTTCTGGGTCCTAACGGTGCCGGAAAAACAACAACGATCAAAATGCTCATGGGTCTCTTAGATCCAGATTCAGGAAGAGCGAAGGTCTATGATGTTGATTCAAAAGAAAACCCGGTTGAAGTAAAGAATCTCGTGGGATACGTTCCTGAGGAGCAACAGCTCTATGACTCACTCACACCACGTGAGCTCTTCAATTTCATAGCATCGATTCGAAGATTGCCGCCAGATACAATCACTAAACGAATGAAAGAATTTGTGAAGGCACTGGACTTTGAGCAATATTACGACAACATGATTGTAACTTTAAGCCAAGGGAACAAGCAAAAAACTATGCTCATAGCAGCTCTTCTTCACCGACCAAAACTGCTGATACTCGATGAACCCTTCTCAAGTCTTGATGTTCGTGCTGCAAAGATTATGAAAGATATTGTCAAGATTCATACAGAAAATGGTGGTGCGGCTCTCCTAAGCACTCATGTTATGGAAGTGGCTGAAGGTCTCTGCGATCGAGTTGGCATCATAGATGAAGGAAAATTGATCGCTGAAGGAACTCTTGATGAACTTCGTAGTAAGTCTGAACGAGAAGGTGCGAACTTAGAATCTATCTTCCTGAAACTGACTGAGCAAGAAGATGAAGTTGCAGAGGGTATATCAGTTCTACGGGAGGCTCTAGCGGATTGAATAGATCTGAGAGCTGGCGTGCTGCAGGAGTTGTTGCACAGGAAGTTCGCTTTCAGTCATTTCTAGAAGCTAATCCAGCAAATCTCTCTCGAGTGAAGGAAAATCCAGAGAAGATTTCCAAAGCACTGAAGTCACAGAGTAGAATTAGCATCTTCTTCTCGTCTATGATCCTCATCATGTTAGCAGTTCTTGCAATAGCAGCATCAGCTTTTGACACCGAACTTGGAAACCCCGACGCACGATTGGCAGTTGGATTTGCAGTGTACCTAACACTCAGCTTTGTTGTAATATTTTTCTTGAATCTAACAACAACCTCAGGTCTCTTTGCATCTGGAGCTATGAGGTTACCATCAACATTACCTCTTACCAGAGATGAGTTGGAACAACTAAACTTCATGACTTTTGTACGAATCTTCATCGCACCAGTTCTCCTCTCTCTAATCATCTTTCCAGTTGGTTGTCTTCTTGTCTTTGGTCCGATAGTTGCCATTGTAGCACTGGTTGCATGTGCTAGCACGGTTTCAGTTGCTATTGGTGCTCTCATCAAAGTTTCAAAGTGGTTCCACAAGAAGACCCACCAAACTGACGATTCTAGAGCTTCATCAATTGTCCGAGTTGCAGCATCTCTCGGAATTGTAATCGGAATGATAAGCATCTACAGTATTGGGAGCTATCTTCCGGACCTTATTCGATTCATCGTTAATCTCTCATCTTCTGCAGGAGAAGGGTTCTTCACAATTCTAGCGTTGATATTCCCATTCTCTTTCGGATTCCTTGCAGCATCGATTCCATTTGCATCGATAGTTCCTTTGGAAACCTTTCTTGCGTCGCTTCTAGGTACAGCGTTCTATGGAGTGATCGCGATTGTATTCTTTAGACGAAGTGGCGAGTCCCTGAGAGAAATCACCCTTGGAGGAATCTCAACCAGTAGTCTAGGTCTCTTGAGAGAAGTTGAAGTAGAAACTACAACCCCTCTTAAGGGGATGATTCGAAAGGACCTCCAACTCGCAACGAGAAATATCGGTTCAGCATTCATCTTTGCAGTTCCAATATTCTTGGTAATCATGCTCTTCCCAATGATCCAGTATTGGGGAGATGGAGTAATGAGAAGTTTACCAGCATTGGTAGCATTAGAGTATGCAAATCTGTTCGGAGGAATCTCACTTGTTTCAGTTCTTATGTTCGATACACAAGGAGCATCAATTCATGAGGGACTTCCAATCAGTTCAAAATTGATACTCAAGAGTAAGACTGTCATCATGATGGTACCATATGGCCTTAGTATGATTGCACTTGATGTTGTCTTCTTACTAAATTCACCCATTTCCTCATGGATCCTACTGATGCCCTTTATTCAAATTCCATGCGGGTATGTTCTGGGAATGACCGTGGGGGCAGCTGTATTCAAAATTCGAGGTGGAGGTCGTGCGGTCGCAGTTAATGTCACAAGTGACCAATTGATAGGGGTCATTGCAGGAGCTGTTGCAGCCGGAGTAGGAATTGTCCCCTTAGTAGGTTACGGACTAGCTATGATAATGACAGGATCTCATATCATCAGCCTAGGAGCACAAGGGCTTGCAATGATACTAATGGTACTGTTTGCACGATTTCAAGCTCCGAGGCTGCTGAAGGACTGAAGAATGTACTTCAACACATCTCACAATAATGGAATTTATCTATAAAATATAAATTTAATAAAATAATGATTAAACATAAATACAACCTACCCCTTATGCTATTACGAATTTACCGGAGGTGAATTTATGGATCCAAACCCCAACTATGTGGTATTGCACGGAGAGTTTGATGCGCCAAAAGGAAATCTAGAACCCTATCTGAAACTGATGAAAGAAAGTTCCGAAGCCATGGCAGGATTTGTCAAAAAAGGAATTGTCAAGGACTTTCATTCTTGGACAGATAATACAGGGCACTTTGTTGTATTTTTCCTATTTGAATCAATAGAGAAGTTTGCAGAGATATGGAATCAAGAAGATTTTCACAAGTTTCTAAGTGAGTCATCACTGATTGTTGAAAATACACGAATACGCTTGATGAGACCAGCATTTGCACCAAAATAATATGAGCAATGAGTCGAGTAGTAGAGAAGATTAAATACGAGATACGATGAGCATTGCATGCAATGAAACCTCTTCTCACACCATCCATACTTGCGGCTAACTTTGCAAATCTAGAAGCAGACATCAAAGCTGCTGAGAAAGGCGGAGCAGATTACTTTCATCTAGACATCATGGATGGACACTTTGTTCCGAATATCTCATTTGGTCCGTGGATAGCAAAGCAGATGAAGGCAATCACCAACATCCCTCTTGATGCGCACCTTATGGTTACTAAACCACGTGAGTTCATCCCCAAGTTCATTGATGCAGGAGTTGAGCTCATCTATCCCCATATGGAGGCATCATATGATGTCTATCGGACTGTTCAGATGATTATTGATCACGGAGGAAAAGCAGGAATTACATTGAATCCAGCAACATCTGTGTCTACTGTGGAAGGAGTTATCGACCTTATTGATTCAGTTTTACTAATGAGCGTGTGCCCAGGCTTCGGAGGACAAAGTTTCATTCCAGCAACGATGAAGAAGATTATAGATTTACGTGTGCTCCTTGATGAATTGAAACCTGAAGTTAGAATAGCTGTAGATGGCGGAGTGACGCTCGACAATGTTGGAGACCTCAGAAAAGCTGGTGCAGACTTCTTCATAGCAGGTTCAGATGTGTTCAAGGC
This sequence comes from Candidatus Thorarchaeota archaeon, assembly GCA_016840385.1. Next base: position 21,369 of record JAEOSL010000033.1, read on the forward strand.
GCCTGATATCGAACAGAGAGTTCGTGATTTCAAGAAAGCTATGGAGTAGCAAGCCCATCTTATTCGTTACAAAATCCCTAATCTTATCTATTGCATCTTTTGCTTCTGGAAGATTGAACCATTGGAAGTCATGCAACGTGCCATTCCATGTTTGAAAAGTCACGTCGACTCCTGCATCTCTAGCTTTCTCAACAAACCTCACGGTTGGCGAAAGGAATAGTGTGTTGCTAGTAACAGCACTCCCGAACAACAGATATTAATCTTTCAAGAAACGCAGCATGACAATTCTAATTAATAGAGCCTCCAGAATAGCAATAGAGAGTTGTACTAGTACTGAAACAAGATGACTTCCGGTTGTAAGAAGACTTACTACATATCCTATCAATGGAAGTAATCCAACAATAGCACTTATCAAAAACCCAAGGAAGGTCATAAGTTGATCACCTACTAGATTAACAGATACAGCACGTCCCCCACCACGGATTACGTAAACCAAAGTACCTACTGCTGCTGGAATCGAATAGGCACATGGAATCTGAAAAAGAGGCATAAATAAGATGTAGGAGGATATCAAAGGACTTACTAAGAGAATAATAAACACAATGAGCATTGTGACAATGTAGGATAGTGCAAATATAGCTATTTTTCCTTTAAGCACCATTCTGGTTTCAAGTGGAAGTCCATCATATACAGATGCGCCCTGAGTGTCTAAACTTAGAATACTAAAAACTGCAAAACCAGCGAAACCTGTTGCAAATCCTAAACTTAAGAGAACTGTTATGCTTCTAACGGTATCAAAGGGAATGATGGAGAGCATAGGTATTATTGAAAAGAGCATAATAATGGGTAAAACGAGAACAATAATAGAACCAAGGCTACGAGTTGCAACATTGAAATCTTTTCTGATCAATGCTTGAGTTGGCGAAATTGCATCAAACGAATATGATGATGGTAATTGAATTGTGGTAGAAGATGCGCAGTCAAATACAAGTGACCGTAGAGTCTTACCAACTTTTAGGTACATTTTGACACCAAGAACGAGATAGACTATAGATGCAAAGGTGGCTGCAATTATGGTTGATAATGGAAAAATTACACCAAATGAAAGTACTGACGCCACAATACCAAATGAAAGGGGGTATACAAAGGCTAAGAGAGTAACAACTTCGGGACCAAGTACTAATGAAAAGGTCATAATCACCTCTGTAATCAAAGGAATGATACCAATTACGCTATAAGCTGCAAACATTCCCAATATCAACCCTAATCCAGCCCCGATTTTAATAATAACTGACAATTTCGAATTATCACCAGATCTGGATTTTGTATGAAACCATCCAGCAACTTTGATTAATAATCCAATTGCAATAATCGAAGATGCTGCTAATGCAACTAGTATAAAGATGCCAGTTAGGAGTCCGAATAAGGCTGTCACTATTATCGGGATGAAAATCAGAAGTGATGCTATAGGTGCAATGAAGATTCTAAGGAACGTAAGTAGCATTAAGTCTTCTAAATCGCGTCTAAGAAAAGGGAGTGTTGATGGTAATTGCATAGCACCAGCATTGAAGAATCCTGTCGTCGATGCTATATTCATGAAGAGTATGAGAAATAAAACGATACCAAAGAAGAGGGAAACATTCAACGCAAAACGAAGTCCGAACACATCAGAAAACTCAGCGAGAAAAAGGGGGACAAAAATAATAATACCAAGTACGACAATGAGTATCGCAGTGAGTATTGAATTCACAGAGGAGCTTCTCTTTATCTGAGATGCAATACGTTCGGGATTTTCTTTAGTTCTAGAAAAGTTGAAAGGATTAGCCTCAAGATAACTATGGAAACGAATCTCCTGTGCAATACTTCCTGCAATTCTCCAACGTTCCCTCAAATTCAATAGCCAAGTGCCTCCCTCATCACATTCACTTGCTTCGTGATATCATCCTCTTCATTAGTTAGTTTTAAAAACATGCGTTCAAGTGTTGCACCCTCCGATTCAGCCTGTATGCGCAGATCATCAAGTGCGCCTTCAGCAATAAGAATTCCTTCATCTATTATCCCTACACGGTCACAAAGACCTTCAGCCAACTCCATAATATGGGTACTAAGCAAAACTGAACCTCCAGACTCGGTAAGCATACTAATGGTTTCCTTCATTATTCGTATTGCCTTCACATCTAGACCGGAAAATGGTTCGTCCAGAATCAACAGCCTAGGAGCATGAATCATTGCAATAATTAACATTGCTTTCTGCTTATTTCCTTGTGATAGTGTCACGATTGGCTTATTATAGTGATTCGTGAAGTCAAGAGCTTCTGTCATACCAATTACTCGTTTTTTGGCTACCAAAGGATCTATTTGTCTGATAGAGCTTACAAATCTGAAGAGTTCGTGGGATGTTAACGAATCATAGAGAAGCAGTTCTTCAGGAACATATCCGACTCTCTTCTTCGTTTCGATCGGATTTGCCGTTGAGTCGATTCCAAAAATACTTGCAGACCCAGAATCGGGATCAATAAGATTCATGAGAACTTTCAAAGTTGTAGTCTTACCTGCGCCATTTGGACCTAATAATCCATAAACTTCACCCTCATGTATATCAAAGGAGAGATTATTCACCGCTGTCAAATTACCATATTTCTTTACTAAGCTGCGAATTTCAATTATACTCAATCTATTTCCCCTTCCTTTTTTGTAAGAATTCGTGCAAACCTACCTTTCGTGTAGACGAATCGTTTAAGGATATATACCCTTCTGAATCATCAGGCGGGTTTCTCAGGAAAGGTGTGATTGGATGAATATTTAACACAAAATCCAGTGGCTTTTTCATGATGAATCTGTATGAACTCAAAAAAGGGGTTGATCATAGAGTATCAACTAGACCCTCAGGAGGAAATGGGTATTCACAAGTATGGAACCGGGAATCTTGTTGAAACAATGTTATACATGTTGAACGCACGGTTTGGAGAGGGATTGAAGTCGAGAGGAACCAGAGAACGAAAAAGAGAGTTACTCTTCGAAGTGGTCTAGCATCACATAAGATGAGTGAATTTTCCGAAGAGTTTAGGAGGGGGATATATTTGAAAGAAACCCTGAAGACAGTATCCTTATAAGAAATGACTTTGTTTCTCTAATCGCCTAATAAATTAGGTAATCGTTTAATAGGAGGAAAAAGAATCTATGGAATTGAATAAAGATGACAAGCGGGCACTGCAATTATTGCTTTTCCCACTTATTGGGATATTGGCACTTCCATTATTTGGAGGTCTAGCATCACTTGTTGCAGCGTCGCTTGGCTTAGCAGCGGGACCTGCAATTGCTCTTGTAGGCTTAGCTGTTGCAATAGCGGGTTATTGCATGAATATGGCTGTTTTAGGCTTGGGTCCATGGTCTTGGGTGACAATATCTGGCGGTGGCTATACATTCACCTTTCAAATGTGGATGTGGGCAATAATAGCTGTTCTAATTACAGCTGGTGGAGCTGCGTAGATTAGTTTTCACCAAACTTCAAAACGTCTTCAAGACAAGGGTTGTCAAATATTCTTGTTTTGAATTTTTTCTTTTTTAGGGCTCCGTGTGAAAAGTCGGTGAAGTAATACAAGAAGTTGTGACCAGACTGACTGGTTCACATGACTCATGCATTGCCCCAAATCATATGACGCAGCCAAGTCTCGTCACTTTCAATTGTTACTAGTTTGCATCAATCGAATGTCTATTTCGTATCAATGTCTAATGTCCTGAACAGGACAATAGCTATAATCAAGGGAAACACAATCGATACACTTACCACTAGCACAACTAGATTCAGAGGTTGTCCTTCTGCCAGTCCAGCAGCATTAGATACAATTTCCATATACCAGCCCAACAAGTCCATTTTATCCATCCATGCAAGTTCTGGGATGGAATGTGAAGGATCAACAATGCTATGCAGTGTAAAGAACAGAGCACTCATAAAAAGAAATACAAATAATGCTGTAAAAGCGCTAATTGTTTCGTTTTTAGTCAGTAAGGATATTGCCATACTTAACACAAAGGTACCCAAGAACATCAGTGCTATTGTAAGTGACATCGCAAATGAAACCACAAATGTCCAATTCATAGCTACAGCAGAACCAAATGTATTGAACGATAACCATGTCCCTACGAATATCAGGAATGAACCCAAAGCTCGTATGCAGAATTTGCTGATGATCAACGAAAGTATCATTTCTATTCTTCGTACCGGCCAAACAAGCTCAATCGTAAAACGAGATTGCATTTCCATACCTACTAACTTATTCCCAGATAGAGCACCTTGAATAGTAGCTAGTAGCATTAATGGAACAACTAAAATCAGTGATGTTAATCCATAGAAGATGTTTCTTACAAAATCAGAATCTGCCCAATCTGTTTCTGCAACCAGTGGGTTGGTAAATTGGGTATTTAGTGGTTTGATAAGAGCACCGAACACAATACCTACTAATAGGTATAAGAGAAAGTACAGGATACTTCTACGAGAACCTAGAGCCCATGAAAGATTCTGTTTTATGAGTAAGGGCAATTTGGATTTCAATTTCAGATTATTAGCTATCAGTATCATCACTTCTCACTAGCTTCATAAACAGGTCCTCAAGACTCTCCTCCTCTTGCTTCATACTCATTAATCGGACACCAGCACTTGTTAGATAACCAGGAATCGCTTCTTGGAATAGAATAGGTTCTGAAGTTTCTATTATGAGGTTCCTCCCTCTGATGGATGTCTTATCAATAAAAGGGCGTCCGTCCAACTCTTCCATAAGAGCACGTGGATTTGAAACGACTAGAATAAACTTGGCTGCTTTATCACTCGTTCTTAGCTCTGATAGTGGCCCAAAATAGAGAACCTGTCCATAATTTAATACAATAACTGTGTTGCATACTCGTTCAACATCAGTTAGGATATGACTCGAAAGAATAACACTTTGATCTTTCCGAATTATGTCCAAAAAATCATAAAACCTCTTCCGTCCCATAGGATCCAGGTAAGAAACAGGCTCATCAAGAATAAGGATTTCGGGGTCATGTATCAGAACCTGTGCCAAACCAAGTCGTTGTTTCTGCCCTGAACTTAGCTTTGTGCAATCTCGTTCACGCAGATTGGATAAATCAAGTTTATCAAGTACTTTTCTCACATTATCTTCAGCCTGTGTTTTTGACTGACTGAACACTAAACCAACGTGAACCAAGTACTTCCAAATTGATATTGAGGGAAACCCAAAATTTTCTGGTAGATATCCGATTTTTTTGTGTAATGTAGTTCCTTGTTTAGGATTTAGACCAAGCACCTTGCAGCTACCTGAAGTGGGATCTATAAGCCCAGTCGCAATTTTCATCAATGTAGTTTTGCCAGCACCATTTGGGCCAAGAAGACCCACCTTCCCTGAACCTACTTTGAGAGTTATCCCATTTAGGGCATCGACATCACCATATTTTTTTTCAAGTCGAGTCAAGTCTAGCAGGAGGTCGGTCGTCAAATCTCTGAACACCTTCAATCAAAGTAATTGCTTTATATTTCCTTAATCATCCAGGTGGCAAAAAGGAAAAGCTGAGGTATTGCGGAATTATAGGGTACAATGCTGTGATAACTAATGCGATAATAATAGCTATTGTTATCTGTTTCCATGTGCTATTGTAATTTTCCTTCATAGATAATGCTACTATAATACCAAACCAGATTCTGACTACGATTGAACTAATTAAATCGTATGAAAACAGAATATCACTTGGACCCAATATCATCAGAAGTAACATACCAATAACAGGCTGAACCACAAAAACAATCAGTGCATAGCCATTTCCAGTGTAGAAAGTATCGAAGTCACCAGTGCAACCTTGAGCTCGCAGCAACAGATGAGATGCAGCAGAACAAATAATCCAAGTGAAAGCTATAAACATAATACTCATGATGAATAGAACTACTGCTATCAAAATAATAGCAAATGGTAACAGATCGGAATCTATAGGAAGCATAGGGTTTACCAATGCCATACCAAAGAAGAAAGAATAAATTGAAGTGAATATTCCAGCGGTAAGTAGCGCAAACGCTACACCCTGTTTCCCAACTTCTAGAGTTCGTATCTCGGCAATAGATTCTCTAGGCTTATGAAAAATCCCCAAAACTCTCTGAATATCATCTTTCATGACTAGATTACCTCACATCTACACTCCAACCAATAGAGGTGTTAGGTATGCCTCAACAAATGAAGCAACATATAGTAATACCTCAATTACGATTATTCGAATCACCAGCCGCCTAATAAAGACTTTGCTTGATTTTTCTTCTTTTTCTGGTAAATCGTTTTCAGAACTAGAGTTTGAGAAAAATGAATGGAATGTCCATCTAGCAATATCAACTCCTATGGCTCCAGCCAGCATCAACGCAGGTATCTCGAATATTCCATGAGGCCCCACTAAAAGAAGTGCCATAACTATACCTTGTGATCTTATTCGCTCTTGAAACCAGAGACCAATAAGTAAAGAATTAAAAAGAAGAATAGCTATTGTGATGGTACCGAATACTAGACCACCTAGACATAGACCAAGAGCTACTTGTGAATTGTTTTGAAAAATCCACTGCTGTGAAGGGGGTTCAGTAATAACCAGTTCTTCTGGAAGTGGAACATCAAAGCTTAGTCCGATTAAAGCACCTATTGCAAAACCACAAATTAGAATAAAGGAACTAATAAAACAACTATCTTTAATATGATTTCTCAAATAATGAGATACTCGGAGTGTATTCGATTCTAAAGAGGCTTCCTTCACTGTGGAAGAACATGATTGTTTGTCGTCCGAATTATAATGCGAAATCAACTCTCTCTCCTTGCATTAATTTAGCATGTGTTTCTTTTAAGGTATTGTAGTCATAATTTGATAGATTCTTGGAGAAATAAGACATCAATGAAACGCCTGACTTCTATCTATAATGAATGTTAAGATTGTTGCTACAACAGGATGATTAGATGCTGAGAAGTCGATATTCTTGGATTAGGCTATTACCTGTTTTGGAGTTACTATGATTACTACATGATTGTGCGATGAAGAAGGTAATAGTGTATAGCTGGTTAGACACAGTTTATCTCCCAATCCTACGGTTTAAATCAAGAAAGGATTCTAATTTCGTTAGTCAAGACCACATTTTGGTCTTATGAGGAGAGAAACATAATTGAAATTCTTCATAGATACTGCTAATGTCGATGCAATCAGAAAAGCCCATGAGAGAGGTATGGTTGATGGTGTGACAACAAATCCGTCACTCGTCGCAAAGGAAGGTCGTGACTTCAGAACAGTCATCGATGAAATCGCATCCTTTGTCAAGGGACCTATCAGTCTTGAAGTAGTCAGCGAAGACGCTGAAGGAATGCTAAAAGAAGCCCGTGAACTGAATGGATGGATTGACAATGCTGCAATCAAAATCCCCATGACATGGGAGGGTCTCAAGGCTGTGAAAGTTTGTGCAGAAGAGGGTATCCAGACAAACGTCACACTCGTCTTCAGTCCAAATCAAGCGTTACTCGCAGCTAAAGCAGGAGCAACCTTCGTATCACCGTTCATTGGAAGACTTGATGATATTGGTCAGGTTGGAATGGAGATTGTTGAAGGTATTTCCCAGATCTACTTAAACTACGGACTTGAAACTGAAATAATTGTTGCAAGCATCAGACACCCAATCCATGTCTATGAAGCTGCGTTACTTGGAGCTCATGTCGCAACAATCCCACCTGCAGTTCTTGATAAAATGGTCAATCATCCATTGACAGATATTGGCATCAAGAAATTCTTAGCAGATTGGGAAAAAGTTCCAAAGAAATAGAATTTTAGATAAAAAAAAGAGAGGGAAGAGGGGATTTGACCCCTCTTTCTTGTTCTACTTACGGCGCTTAGCCATCATTCCCAATACGACGACAACAAGACCAACACCACCAAGCATCATGAGGACTTCCATTGAGAGCCCACCTCCGGTGCCGGTGTAGGTTGTTGTGGTCGTAGTTGTTGTGGTTGTAGTTGTTGGTTCCACAGTTCCAACACCTACAATGTAGGATTCTACTTCAGTTTCGAAGCTTCCAAAGTCGACAGTTTCGACGACAACCTTGTACCAGACCTGAGTATCCTCTGCAAATGGTTCAATTGAACCAATGTAGTGATTATCATAGGTTTCGTACATCTCTGTATGTCTGTCAAAATTAATTCCATCTGTACTGTAATATAGAAGAACTCTATCGATATCTAGGGATGACAATATGTCGATTTCAATATCGGCGTTGTCATGCGCTGATGGAACATCTTGAATGAGACTCAGGGAATTGAATGTAACTCCAGTTGAGCCAGCATTACTGATATAGCCAACAAAGACAGGATCCTGATAGACGTAATATCCATCCCAGGAGGGGAATCCGATTGACACGTAGTATTGGGTGTTAGTGAATGACCATGATGTGGCAGATTTACCATCATCAGACTGATACGCACTGCTGAAAGTGCTAGCACGTGTTGTCTGACTGGTAACGTTGTAAGCAGTGTATGGGTCGTATGCCCACTCATAGGTTACACCACCCATGATCATCTCTGCAAATCTTTCATTGCCATCACCAATCTCGAATCTATCAGATACAACGGTTTCTTCCTGTGAAACGGTAGAATTCGCTGAACTGAATTGAGATGTACTTACATCTGCGAGATAGTTGAGTGCCAATGAACGATTAACCAAGTCACTGTGTCCTGCTTGTCCATCGATATACCATTGACCAATGGTGTTGTCGACTTTCATTGTCGCGTAGTTGCTTGTTGCTCCTTCAGTACTGTTGACGAAACCTTGGAAATGAACTAGAAATGATATCTCATCGATGGTGACCTTAGTCGGGCGCTCATCGAATGTTCTGAGATCACTTCCAGTTACAATTCCACCGTACCAGTCCCAGTAGGCATAGCTGTTGAATGGGAATGTTGTTCCATTGACATCATGGAATGTGACACCCCATGTGACCTCGTCTTCCAAACCCAATAGTAAACTACCAGATTCACTGAAATCACCATATGCTATTCCAGGAGTAACGAAACTTACACTATCCACTGAATCAGGGATAAAGTAGTGTGTTAACTCACCGTCACCTGGATCGTTCATGTATGCATCTAGAATTAAATTGCTGTCAAGGTCGTTCCAGAGCATTAGTCCAGAGAATTCATAGCGAAGATTAATCCAATCCCAACCATCTGTACCATGAACACCATAATCTTGACCAACACCAAAGGATAGCCAGGTCCAAGTCTGCTCATCTTGAGAGTACCAGTCCCAACCATTGGCTTCAGCCTCAGCTAGGATGTCAGCCCAAGTAACATTGCGAGCCATGTGGGAAATATCCCAGAATCCTGCACGTGGAGAACCATCTTCATTGAAGATTGTTGAATTAATTCCAACCCACTCAGCTGAACCAACTGGAGTAAGGTCGTCTGCATGATACCAGAAGTAGGTGTCTTGCCACTCATAGGACCAAGTGTTTGTTTCAACAC
>JAEOSL010000134.1 GCA_016840385.1 Candidatus Thorarchaeota archaeon
GCTTAGCTTTGTAAAACCATGCTTTAGCAAATTGTGGATCAAGTTTGAGTGACTCTTCATAAGCTTCTAGCGCTTTCTTATCTTCACCAGTTGTTTCATATACTCTGGCATGTGAAAACCAGTCAAATTGCGTCATGTCATCAAGTTCTGCGGCCATATTCAGCTACATCCGTTTCTTCAAGTGCCGGTAATCGTGAGGCCTAATAACTGTGAGGTGTAGAAAATCATTTCGTTCTTTCAACTCATATTCTCTTTTGCAAAACCTTACAAGTATCCATAAAGCTTTATTCCTGAAAAACAGACAGGATATCCCTTCTTAGTAGTCATTTTAGGTCTGTACACGAAATAGTGGTTATATACCATTAACATACAATCTATCATAGGTTTCACATATGAAGACAATTCAAAAAACAATGATTACCCTGTTCCTTGTCGTTGCCCTCTTGGGAACGACTGCCTTAGCAAGCGCACAAGGCCCAATGACCACACATCCTGGTATGGGTGGGCCTCCCGAGCATTCAATGGGAAACGATGGAACAGTATCGATTAACACTGATATTATCTCAATCATGGCAAATGGAGAAGTACCCATGTTTCATTTCTGGTATGCTGTTGATGATGAAGGCGCACATGCAAAATTCTCTACATCTTTTGTTATGATTGCTGAATTTGAAGATTTGAATGAAGATGGCGGATATCAGACCGATGAAGTACTATACTTCGCACCTCTTTCTGCATACGAGTGGACTCTAACTACTGGTGAAGTCGAAGAGAATGGTGTAGTAACTGAAGTTTGGTTGAAGTACACCAAATCTGGTGTAAAAACCAGTCAACATTCTGATGCAGCTCCTGCTGCTTTAGCCGGAACTGGAAGCTTCATGAGATTTGAAGATGTCACCATGCAGATTTGGGGTCATATCTATCTTGACGACTATCAAGGTGAGATCACAGATGATCATGGCTCTCATGCAAATTACACCGTATCTGGTGGTTCAGAGCTCAAGATTGACATTGAGATCGGAAACTTCCCATTCAGCAGTGAAGATTCAATGGTTACAATTCAAACACTCCAGAGAGAACACATCGCTACTGGAATGGAAGAACCTCAACTTCACCATCATAGGATTGAAACTCGTGAGCGATTCAGAAACACCTCCCTTGATTCCACTGCAAATTGGACAACAACCGGAGGTAACGAGACCAGATTCGAATCCATGGCTGGAACCAATTGTCAGAAGATCGACTTTGTCGATTATGAAGCTGGACTGGCTCAGGGTTTCTTCAGCTGGGTTGACAAAGCTGTCATAACCTGGCCTGGTGGATCCTCTGAAGCAGTCGATGTAAATGCCACATACGTACCAACAGGTGTAGGTACTGCAGTCTATTTGTCATACCCCTATTTTGACGATGGAAGCATCTTACACGACCCATCGATTGGGCTCTATCCGGAGGGCGCACCAATAATTTCCGAACCGATTGATATGATCCTCGTTGCGGGAATTGGTGTGGTCGCATTAGTTGCTGTACTAATTGTGGTGGTACGAAAGAAATAGCTTAGTTTCTCCCAATGGGCGGCTGCCCCGTGGCACCGCCCTCCATAATATTTGGACAAGTCTTAACTATGGACATACACACAAACAGAACTTAGAATCTCATACAACAAAACTTGGAATGGTGTTGAAACGTGCAAAGAAAACGTCTACTACTGCTTGCATTAATCATGGTTTCATTGATTTCTATGCCTGTCCAGAGTGATACCGTTATTGCACAGACGAGTGATATACTACTGGATCCAGTTTCAATAGAGGCAGTAATGGACAATGATGGATTGACAACCGTTACAGTAAATGCGCGGATGACCAACCTAGGAGCTAGTTCTATAGACACACTAAGTTTCAGAATCGATTCTCTAGAAGCATTAGTGACTTTAGTTACAGTCGATGGGGATTCAACAAGTGCGATATTGATTGACTATGATCGATATACTGAGATTGTTATAGATCTAGAACAATCAGTGGGGATCAATGAATCGGTCCAAATTGAGTTAGGCATTCTTGCATCAGATTTTCAATCAGACACCATTGTCGGCTCTGACCCTTCAAAGCTGATTGGCGATTTTGTCTACTATATTCGTCCACTAACCCGTCTGTCAAATTTCACATTCACAGCTGTTCTTCCACAAGAGGCTATTCTTTCACAAGAGTCAATCGTTCCTCTCTTTCCTGATACAAATACAAACTATACTGATGGCTCATCCTTGGCATTCATTTGGTTCACTGAAGACCTTCAACCTGGTCAGGAACGTGTTTTCATTATTAAATATCAAACTCCAAATTATGAGTCCGCACCCGTAGAATCATTCTTTGTTCAATCGATTGTTATTGGTTTCGTCGGAGTTCTTCTTGGAATTATTCTAGCAGTCTTTGGACCACCGATAGTATACCGCTTGCAACGAATTGGCAAAGTCCGATTTATCGGCGTAACTAATGAAGAGGAAGAGGTTCTCGAAGTAATTCGTCAGAAAGGTGGTTCATGCCCTCAGAAGGATCTCTATACTGAGTTCGATATGTCCCAGGCAAAAGTAAGTCTCATTCTCAATAATCTTGAAGAGCGGGGGCTCGTACGTCGATTACGTGAAGGCCGTGAGAATGTTGTCCATATAATGGAAAATTGAGCCTAACATCAAGGAATCGAAAGCCTTTATATCGACACCTTGGGTTTCTCGTCATAAGTCATCAACCTGAGGTGGGTTCTTGAGTTCATCCAAAAAGATACGTGTACTTGTTGCAAAGCCAGGCCTTGACGGACACGATCGCGGCGCAAAGATTGTCGCTCGTGCACTTCGAGATGCTGGTATGGAAGTTATCTATACCGGACTTAGACAGACACCTGAGATGGTAGTTCGAGCAGCTTTGGACGAAGGAGTTCAATGCATCGGACTCAGTATCCTAAGTGGTGCGCATAATGCTCTATTCCCTAAGATTATGGAACTGCTAAAGGCAGAAGGCGTAAAAGATGTCTTAGTTGTTGGTGGGGGCATCATCCCTGAAGATGATATTCCTGGATTGAAGGAAGCGGGTATCGGTGAGATTTTTGGCCCTGGTACACCACTTGACGAAATTGTTGAATACATTCGAAACAACGTGAAATTCTAGTTCTAATGTGAGGGACACCAATTGTCGGTCGCTGACCTTGTAGAGGGAGTGCTCAGTCAAAAGAGACTGTACCTTGCTCGTCTTATCTCAATGATTGAGGATGAGGATAGTCTGGCACTAGAAGCTCTCAGTCAGTTGTACAAGCATACTGGCAAAGGTCACATAATCGGGGTCACCGGTCCTCCAGGTTCCGGCAAAAGTTCTCTTGTCACCAGATTAACTGCTGAATTTAGAAAACGTTCGAAGACAATTGGCATAATCTGTGTTGACCCATCCAGTCCTTTTACTGGTGGGGCTCTCCTTGGTGATCGAATACGAATGCAGGAGCACAGTCTTGATGATGAAGTCTATGTTCGTAGTATGGGTACCAGAGGTCATCTTGGCGGTCTATCAAGAGCTACTTCCGATGCAGTTCGAGCTATAGATGCATTTGGAAAGGAAATTATTTTCGTAGAAACTGTAGGAACAGGTCAATCAGAGGTTGAAGTTATTGATGTTGCCCACACCGTGATAGTAACTGATGTTCCTGGAAGTGGAGATGACATTCAAGCAATCAAGGCAGGAATAATGGAAATTGCTGACATCTTTGTTGTGAACAAGAGTGACCTTGCTGGAGCTGAGAAGAAAGTCACAGAGATTAATGCGATGCTCGATATTGATCCTCGCGAACGAGCCTGGAGACCACCAGTTTTACTTACTAACTCACGTAAGGGTGATGGAATCTCCGAGTTAGTTGATGCAATACTTGCACATCTCAAGTATCTGAAAGAATCAGGTGACATGCAAAAGAAAGGTCTCCAACGAAGCAGAGATGAACTCCAAGAGTTGATGAAATACAAATTGACACAGGAACTATCACTAAAACTTCAGGGAAAACCCGAATATGAGAAAGCAATCAAGCTGATTGCAAAGAGGGAAACGGATCCCTATACAGTTGCTGAAAAATTGATTGCAGAATTCCTGTTTAGTGAGAGTAGGTGAATATTCATGGGAGATAAGAAGACTCTCCCCGCCGCTATGAAGCGATGGGATGAAAATACTGTTGCAAAGACGATTAGTAGATTTCCAGAGCGAAAAGAGACCTTTCTTACTATCTCTGGACTACCTGTCAATCGTCTCTACACACCGCTAGATTCTGAGAATCTAGACTATGAAAGAGACCTTGGATTCCCTGGTGATTATCCTTTCACGAGAGGAGTGCAAGCTACTGGTTATCGAGGAAGGCTCTGGACTATGCGTCAGTATAGTGGGTTTGCTACCGCAAAGGAATCAAACAAGAGATTCAAGTTTCTCCTTGATCAGGGTCAGACAGGTCTCTCAGTAGCATTTGACCTACCAACTCAGATTGGATATGATTCTGACCACCCATTAGCACTAGGTGAGGTTGGAAAAGTAGGAGTTGCAATTGATTCACTCGCGGACATGGAGGTTCTCTTTGATGGAATCCCCTTGGATAAAGTGTCTACATCCATGACCATCAATGCTGATGCTGCAGTTTTGCTTGCTATGTACATCGCAGTTGGAGAGAAGCAAGGTGTGTCAATGGACAAACTCCGAGGAACCATCCAAAATGACATCTTGAAAGAATATGTTGCACGTGGAACCTACATTTTTCCTCCCGCTCCCTCAATGAGACTGATTACTGACACCTTCAAATTCTGCAGTGAGAAGATGCCCCTTTGGAATACAATCTCCATTTCTGGCTATCACATTAGAGAGGCTGGCTCAACAGCGGTGCAAGAGGTTGCATTCACTCTTGCTGATGGAATTGCATATGTACAAGCAGCAATTGATGCAGGTCTCGATGTTGATGCATTTGCTTCACGTCTATCATTCTTTTTCGGTTCCCATAGTGATTTCCTTGAAGAGATATGCAAATTCAGAGCTGCGCGTCGACTCTGGGCTCGGATAATGCGCGATCGATTCAACGCAAAGAAAGATGACTCTTGTAGAATGCGATTTCATACTCAAACAGCAGGATGTACTCTTACAGCTCAACAACCCGATAACAATGTTGTACGGGTTACGCTTCAAGCCCTTCAGGCAGTACTCGGAGGAACTCAATCACTCCACACAAACTCTCGAGATGAGGCTCTTTCCCTCCCAACTGAGGAATCAGTTCAGATAGCTCTTCGTACTCAGCAAATAATCGGATACGAGTCTGGTGTGAGTGATACAGTTGACCCACTTGCTGGGTCTTACTTCATTGAGAGTCTTACTTCAGAGATTGAAAACAAAGCAATGGAGTATATTCAGAAAATCGATGAGATGGGTGGTGCTCCATCAGCAATTGAAAGTGGTTTTATCCAGCGTGAAATCCACGATGCTGCGTATGCATTCCAAAAGAGCGTTGATAATAATAATCGTGTTGTTGTAGGAGTTAACAAGTTCCAGGTTGATGAAGAACAACAATTTGATTATCTTCGGGTCAATCCTGAGTCTGAACGTGAACAAGTCAAACGACTTGTAGAATTACGGAAAACAAGGGACAATGAAAAGGTCAAGACTACCCTACAAGCCCTCCGTGTTGGTGCAGAGGGTGATTCCAATCTTGTTCCTCTGATACTTGAAGCCGTAAAGGTCTATGCGACTCTTGGTGAAATATGTGGGGTCCTACGTGAGATATTTGGAGAGTACAAAGCAGCTGATCTATAATTGGTGAACGAAATGGCAGTGGAGAAAATAGCACATATTGGAATTGCAGTTGAAAGCATTGAACAATGGATTGGGTTCTATCGAGATGTGTTGGGTCTTGATTATGGTGGATCTGAAGAGGTTCCAGAGCAAAAAGTGCGAGTAGCTTTTCTCACAATCGGAGAGAGTAGTATCGAGCTTTTAGAACCAACATCTGATGATAGCCCTATTGCGAAGTTTCTGGAAAAACGTGGTAGTGGTATTCACCACATTGCAATTCAGGTTGATGATATTGAAGCTGCTCTTGCACGACATCGTGAAGCTGGTGCAAGGTTGATTGACAATGAACCTCGAATTGGTGCGCATAACATGAAGATCGCATTCATCCATCCAAAAGCATCAGGAGGAGTTCTTCTCGAGCTTTGTGAGCCTTCTCGTTGAAGTGTAAAAACTTATCTTATTATTTACCTAAATATATACAACAAAAGGAGGAATAAGATGTGCGTGAGACCCCAGAGTCTCGATACGATCTATACCGTACGGCTAAGAAACATGAAGCCCACGGCAGATACGATAAAGCTCTTGCAGCATACGCTAAGGCAATAGAAATCAGTGCAGATTATACTCATGCCTGGTTTTACAAGAGTCGCCTTCACTATCAATTACATCAGTACAAGGAAGCAAAGAGTTGTGCAGAAAAAGCGCTTGAACTATCCCCTAGCTGGGAGCAACATATCCGCACTATCATCGAAAACTGTGATTGTGAGATCAAACCCTAACGTATAGGGTTATTCTGTTCTAAGGATCTTATTGAGGACTTCCGCAACCCTGATGGTATCATCACGGTCCACCATTCGATTCAAGACCATTCTAGCTCGCTTGCCGTACTTGCCATAGATGAGAATATTCTCCTTAGCAAGTTCTTGCGAGAGTTTCATTGTATCAAATGGTAAATTATCTAGACCCAGGAATAGAATATTGGTATCTGGTTTGTCGGTAATCAGACCGGGAATATCTTGGACACTATCGTACAACAATCTTGCATTATCATGGTCATCTTTCAATCTATCAACCATTGTTTCAAGTGCTACGATCATCGGGGCAGCGATGATACCAGCCTGTCTCATTCCACCCCCAAGTCTCTTTCTGATACGATGACTCTCATGAATGAATTCTTCAGTACCTGCTATTATCGACCCGACTGGAGCCGAAAGACCCTTGCTTAAGCAAATCTGTACCGAATCTACTTCTTCAACTAGTTTCTTTGGTGGAATATCTAGAGCAACTGCTGCGTTGAATAGACGAGCTCCATCACAGTGAATTTTGAGACCATGCTGACGAGCCACTGAGGTAAGTGCCTTGACCTGTTCTGGTGTGATAACTGTTCCACCTGCGTAGTTGTGCGTATTCTCAATAACGACCATTGCTGTCTTTGCTAAATGTGCATCATCATGATTGATTGCTTTTTCAAGGGTTTCAGGAAGAATATATCCTCTAACACTATTCACAGGTTTGGGAAATAGTCCACCTAATGATGACATTGCTCCTGATTCATAGAGATAGGTATGGGATGTTTCTTCGATGACAATCTCATCTCCACGTGAAGCTTGAGCGAGTAGTGAGATCACATTCCCTTGGGTTCCTGATGTAACAAGTAATGCAGATTCTTTTCCAAGTATCTTGGCTGCTTTCTCCTGAAGTTCGTGGATGACCTCGTCTTCCCCAATCACATCATCACCAAATCTACCGGCTTTGTGAGCTTGGACAATCGCATCAATCATTTCATCAGTAGGTTGAGTGACGGTATCACTTCGCAGGTCAATGGTCTTCATACTTTTTGTATAGATGTTCCCTCGATTTAGCCTTGTGGTTTGTGCTCAATCGGAAATGAAGAACCATTTGATGTGACCTAATCAAAGGGATACATCTGTTTAGCACGATTCATTATCTCGTCATCTGCAGGGAATATTAGTGGGATTGCAGTGTACTCTGTTTCACATGGATTACCTCTAGCAACGTTGAAGACGATTTTTGGTCTTCCAGATTCAGGGCTGTAATCCACCTCGATAACATAACTCATTGTGGTCTTGGTTTCACTTGCACCACCTGGATGACAACATAGACTTGTAGGTCCTGGTGCATCACCATGGTCTTTTAGCATCGCAAAGACATCATCAACTGTTTTCACTTGGCGTATCAAATCATAGCCGCGTTCCACTCTTTGCACAGATTGATCGTAAGCATCTCCTTCGGAACGTAGGGTTTCTTCCGTATCTAGCATAATATGATGACTTGTTCTTAGAACGCGTCGCTCTGACCATTCAATTGAATGTTCATTTCCTGCTAGTTCGAGTCCAAGCATGCTATCGTTGTCTGCAAGTATCAAATTACCCCACTGGTATTTCCTTCCAGTTTGAAGCGTATCTACAGTCATGCTTAGACCGTCTTCAGCATCTTTTGTGAACATCAATAATTGCTCTGTGAGTAAGTGGTATGATGGGTCACTTGTATTCTTGACATGCGTATTCGCAATAGCTAGACCGTTTCTGTTAACTCCAATTGCCAAGCCCCCTATTTCTTCGGTAACGTTGTTGACGCCTCTAATCCCAAAACTATCGATATCGTAGAATATCTCGTCACGATGGTCTTGGATAGTCATGTCTCGATTTTTGAATAGAAGTGTTTTCTTGTATTTTGGGAGAATTACTGCACCTGCGAAACTTGGCATGAGAATCACACACTAACCAATTGCTCATTCGAGCAGAATATAAGTTATCACTGTATTTTCACCTCGAACGAAAACTGAATATCGAGGTCTAGAATCCAATGGTTGATTTGAACTTGCTAAAGAATGGTTTCAATCTCTCAGTTCTAAAATTGAACGTGAAGACATTCGAGACCATTGATTCGACCAATGTAGAGGCCAAACGCAAAATTGTTGATGGGAACAAACAGGATCTTCTAATTGTTTCATCACGTCAAACCGCCGGTAGAGGGCGACTAACTAGAACATGGTTCTCACCCGAAGGAGGGCTGTACTTTTCCTTAGTTTTGAGACCTCGGCTTGGACCTCAATTTGCTCCACTAGCCAGTCTTCTCTGTGGGTGTGCTGTAGCAAAGGGACTTCAATCACTTGGA
>JAEOSL010000135.1 GCA_016840385.1 Candidatus Thorarchaeota archaeon
CCCATTTTAGCAATTGAATCAGACCAAATTGGGACGTATATTGTTGAGATTGAACATATCCCACTAACAGAAGGTTATGGTTTATTCAATGTGACAATCGAAGCTAACGGACTATTCATCATCCCATCCACTACTATGGCACAGGTTGAGATAGATCCAGCAACTCCGGACTTCACACTGATTTCTGTCGAAGCAATTGGCCTAGGACTTGGAGCTTCCTTCCTTTTGAGCATGATTGGAATGGTGATGTATTTCCGAATGTCATCGTCTGTGCGAGTGAAAGATAAATCCAAGGAAGAACTCAAGAAATCAGTAAGGAATTTAGACAGACTGTATCTGGTGATTGTAATTGCAAGTGGTCTTGGAATTGCCGCTTCGTACAGCTCATATACATCCGGAGACTATGGACTTTCACTAATACTCACGGTGGCGCTCCTAGGAGCATCTGTTCTTCTATATGGTCTATGGTTATACAGAGATGCCATGTCAGCGGTACTTGTAAAGGGTACTCTGAGTAGAGGGAGAATGATCTTAGGTCTTTGGCACTTGGTATTTGTCCCAGTGGTAATTGTGATGATACTGGTTTATGGAGAGGGAATTAATTGGTTCAAGGCCTTTATCATTGACCAGACATTTACCATCGGAAGTCTAGTAGTTCCCACAATTATGACAACGATTTTCACAGCGTATTTGTCATCAATCCTTGTAGTTGTTGTGAACCTATACAGAGAAGTGAGTAAGGGTCTCAAGAAGCTAGCAAAGATGGAAGAAGCTGGTACTCCGAAGAGTATTGTGGAGGATGAGAAGACCACAATGGTTGGTAGGCTCAGCTCTTCAATCAGAATCAAATTCTTGATGTTCCTTATTGTCGTTGGGGCTGCAACAGTCATGAGCATGGACTTCCTCGCAAGCTGGGAACTGGGAATAATCATACTACTACCTGTAGCATTCTTGGTTGTGATACCTTTCATTTCATCCAAGATCATCCAGCTCTTCAGCAGTATCTCAAGAGGAAAGGTTCCAGCTGCACCTATTGAAACCTGATTGGTTACACACAAAAAAGAAATCGTGAGGCGGCCCCGAAAAAGAGCCGCCAATCTCTCAATATGAATCTATGAGTGACTACTCATCTTCAGAGGAGTCTTCCTCAGACTCTTCTTCAGGAGTTTCATCACCCTCGCCTTCAATAGCATCTACATCTTTGTCTTCGTAGGTTTCGTCCTCAGGGGATTCATCCTCATCAGCTTTGTCCGGTAGATCTGTTGTTTCCTCTTCTGGTTCAGATTCTGTCTCATCTTCTGCATCCGGCTCTACTTCAGCTTCTTTCTCTTCAGCTTCAGCCTCTACCTTAGCTTCTTCCTCAGTTGGCATCCATTTCTTACCATCATCCATGTCAGCTTGGAATTTTTGAACCTGAGTCTTTCTGCTAACATAGAGTGCGACAATTATTGCTAATGACATTGCAGCTCCAACTAAGGTAAGTGTGGTCTGCAGTGTGCTTGCACTATCACCCAATAGCTGTTGCCAAGTAATGACTAAGAAAGCAAGGCCAGCAATGTTCATCACGAAACTTCGCAATGGAGTTCCTACTTTGAGAATCTCTGTGACACCAGTGTCGACCATTGCTGCAGCGATAACTCCAGCATTGTAATCTGTTGATTTTGTCTTCTTTGCAAGAGTGCGAATATCAGTTGACTTCTTCTTACCCATCACCTTTAGGGCTGCTGGAACTTTGGATGATAGAAGATCAGCATAGTGAACTCGGGCTTCATCCTGAGTGAAATTGCACTTCTTACACATGTCTAGTTTCTTATTCCAGTCTTTTCTACACTTAGGACATTTATCGACAGGCCACGCCTCAGGAGCGACTTCTCGCAATCTCTGACGAACCAAGTATTCACTAACAGCACTATCTTCTTTTTCGTCAACTTCTCCCTTCTTCTTCTTTTTACCCATCTTTGTCATTCCAGCCAGCATAGAGAATAGAAGGGGTAATGCACCAATGACGGTCATATTTGGTAGTGATTTAAGCTCTGAAGCTTTCTTGTGAAGCCCACGCAATTTGTACGCAGTCTTGAGACCTTCAAATAGCGACATGAATCCATTTCCTAAACCATAGACTGCACCGATAGTTCCTACAGTTGCTGAGATACCAGTAACTGAAGTGATAATGGCTGTTGGTGATGGAGGAATCATGAAGTAGAAAGTTTTTGTTACACTTTGTATTGTAGTATTATCCGCGCCAAAGTAGTAACCGAAATCCAGTGATGCTTCAAAAAGTCCTGTTGCAAGTTGTATTGGACCATATGAGAGAGCTTGAGAAAGATCAATGAGTGCTAAAACTGGCGGAATATTTTGATCATGACCTACTGGAATCCATGTTGAGTTTGTGACTGGATTGACTATCTGAATTGGAAATATCGGAATTCCTTGGTAGTAGAACACGATGGTTCCTCTCATAGTCAAATCCTCAGAACTTGAAACATTGATCTGTAGATACAATTCCATGGGGCCGTCCATGTTTATTACAATTGGATTCGCTTCATCTGAACCATTGATGTTTTGTCCATCTAAACTAGCATAGACAAACAACGTGCCATCATTAACAAAGTCTGTAGGAAAAGTTGGTGTCTGTGCAGTTGCAGTGTTTGTGGAAAATCCTCCCATAATTAATAGCAAAAACACAGTCATGAATCCAAAGAATAGTAATTTTGAGGGTGAGCGACGCATTATCCTATCTCATCTCCACTTTAACTCAAGGATTTGTATTGTGCAAATGTTGACTGTTAAGGGTTTTGTGGGTTAAGGGTTGTAACCCGCTGCACCGATTTTAGATAATCTTGGACATCTCTTAGATAAATGATGAATCAAAGACCATCTTTTCTATAGTGGCATATATACTGAGATCGGGAACAAGTAACTGTAGTCTCGGTCCAGGACTAGAACAAGTCCAAGGTCGACCTGCAGTCGCCGCGAGTTGCACGGAGACAATAAACGCCTGTTGGAGCGGCAGTAAGACTTTCCAGTCCTTTGGGACCAGCAAAGCCGCCTCGATGAATCAGGAACCGAACATTGATCATGGGCTACATGTCCAAAATTGAATAAGTTTCGGGCAACGGTTTTGTGGACCTAGGTTGACCCAGATTGCGGGGTTGGTTCCTGGGTTCCACGGACCATATTCGCAACCTTTCGTGCAATAGATGCGAATCCCTCACTCTTCTTCAACACACCCTTTGCACCGACTTCAACAGCTTCTTTCAGTGATTCTGTATCAAAATATGCAGTAAGGAGATGGATATTTTTGACTCCCATCTCGGTGAGAGCTCGAGTACATTCAATCCCATTCATTTCGGGCATTTTCAAATCCATTAGAACAAAATCTGGAAGGCGACCCTGACCGATGCAAACACTTGCTTTTTCTACAGCTTGGGCTCCAGTAGTTGCAGTAATCAGTTCATAGTCATCAAGGAATTTTCTCAAGTAGGAATCCATTACATCATGAATTGCTGGTTCATCATCCACAATTAGGATTCGCAGAGTCACTGAATATTCCCCACATTTGGTTGGATGACGAATGATAGGAGAACTACCTTATCAATCGTGTGTTATTGGCGAATGTATTTATTGTAGTTTCAAATAACATATTGGATAGGTGGATCAAATGGTCTTTGAAAGGATGCCCTTGGAAATCTGGTTTGACGAGTACCAATTCAAAGTTGACTATGATATTGGCGAGAGTGGAATGAAATTTCTCAAATTGAAAGATCTTGCTATTGATCTGAATGAGGTTGCACTACGGTATGGTTACCACTTAGGACATCCAGACCTGAGGAAAGAAATTGCTAAACAATATCAGGGCATGACAATGGAAAATGTAGCAGTCACTACGGGGGCAAGTGAAGGCAACTTTGCTGTTGTTGCTCATCTTGTAGGTTCCAGAGACCATTTGATAATTGAACATCCAACATATCCATCTCTCTATCAAATTCCCAGGTCTCTTGAGAGAGACCATTCACTACTCAAACTGACTTGGGAAAATCAATTTAGACTAGATATGGATGAATTGCGCAAGCTTGTCAAAGAGAATACAAAACTCATTACATTGACACACCCAAACAACCCAACGGGTTCAATAATTACACATGACGAATTGAAAGAAGCAATTGAGATTACAGAAGGTGCAGGCGCTTACCTAATGGTCGATGAAACCTATAGAGACATGATGTTTGACAAACCGCCACCGATGGCAGCATCTCTTAGTCCTAATGCAATCAGTCTAACAAGCATGTCAAAGACATGGGGCTTACCAGGGATTCGAATTGGTTGGGTTGTTGCGGATACTCCCATTATTGAAGCAATCCGAGCTGTTCGGGAGCAAGTTACTATTTGCAACTCTTCGCTTGGAGAAGCAATTGCCAAAACAGTACTGGAGAAGAAGAACAAATTGTTGTCGGAACTGCGAAAATCGATGTTTTCAAACTACAATGTTGTCAAGGATTGGATGGAAAGCCAATCATGGTTGGAATGGATTGAACCAAAGAGTGGAGTAGTATGTGCACCTAGACTGAGGTCAGGTAGAAGTACTGATGAACTCTGTCAGCTTCTCGTAACTAAATATAGAACCTTTACTGTACCTGGTTCACGGATGGAACTTGATGGCCACTTCAAATTAGGCTTCGGTGGAGACCAAGAGGAACTCGTGAAAGGACTGGACCAGCTTACTCTTGCTCTGAAAGAGATTCATGGATGAAGTTTGTAGGTATTCTTTAGGATAGAAACGTACTCATCTATGGATATGAGGTTTCTATCTTGGTACAAGAGAATGCTTCAACACGACAGTATGATTCTGATACTTGGACCCCCATTGCACAATTCACACGAGAAATTCGCAAGGTCAATGTACGATTCAACGTAATTAAGAAGGGAAAGACGCGCATAGTAACTCAGCGTAGTACTGGAAGAAAACATGAAATTTCAGACTGCATTGTCGGTGATTCAACGGCAATTGTAAATCTGACCCTATGGAATGAAGACATAGATACTATCGAGCAAGGTAAGACGTACGAACTTCAAAATGGTTACATCAATCTCTTTGATGAATGTATGATTTTATCAAAAGGAAGGAGAGGTTCCCTAGTTGAATCGGTTATCACAATTACCACAGTGAATGGTAAAATCGATATGAGTAGACCATTCATGGGAAAACCAAAGAAACGTAAACGACAGAGATCATCAACAGGGAGGTCTCTTAGTGGTGCAGTGGGTCGGGAAACAAAAGGATTTTGCTCACGGAAGTCCTTTTGAGGTTGAACGAACATGACACATGCACCAGAGTGTCAAAATCATGAAAGTGAGAATTCAGGACCAGGAAATTCCATTCCCTCTTACAACAATAAGTGGTAAACTGAAATTATGTGGACTCTCAGATACAGCTACATCTCAAATTCTCAAAGATATCAAACAGACTAAACTTGAAACAGAAGAAGACATCTTCACTCACATCAAAGATGCACTCTCCAGAGAACCGAGAATAATTTTGAGGAGTTTTGAAACACTCAACTCCTATGAGCAACTCAGAGGAACTTCAGTTGAAGTACCACCACTCATTCTAGCACTAGAAGGTGCATCAGCCACAGGAAAATCGATGCTGGCCATAGATTTTGTGCATTACCTTTCAATAACTCGCTTCATCAGCACAGACACGGTTAGGCAAGTTCTCAGAGGGATCTATACGAGAGAAGACTATCCAGAATTGTACTGTCATACCTATCAAGCATATACACGAAGACAAGCAGGTGACAAGAACTTGGATCCAGTTCTTAGAGGTTACATTGCACAATGTGAAGTGATAGGCCCACCAGTTGCAGAGATGGTCAACCGTATTTATTCAGAAGGAGCTTCTATGATTGTAGAGGGAGTTCATCTAGAACCAGGTTCAATCAAACAAATAGGGTCAGGAGTTCTTGAGATACTTGTTAATCCTGACGAAGACACTCACAAATCAATGTTCATCACCAAAAATATTGCAGGCAAGCTTAGGACAGTGTCAAAGGACGCATCAACACGGGAAGAAGAATTTCTGTCAACAAGAAAGATACAGGAGTACATGATGACCAAAGCAAGGAAGAATAAGGTTCCAATCATTGAACTCGAGAGCTACGAGAATACACGTTCAATAATTTCAACCCTCATCATCAACAAGGTGGACCAAATCATTAAGGAACACCAATTGGAAGGATGATAGAATTGTCTTGGAAAACGATTCGTTAGATAGACTTTTTTTTACCTCAATCAGTAGCAGGTTATTTTGAAAAAAAAAGGACCGCTAGCTTGGCTTAGCTAGCGGCATGATGACCTATCCCTTCTTGATTGAAACAGTTTCATGTTGCGTTTGAGGAGAAGAAACTACTGCTTCACCATTTAGGGTACCGTCGAGGAGAGCGCCATAGGCTGCCATATCGAAGTGTCCGTGCCCTGACAGATTGAACACAATTGCTTGTGACTCATTCTTCTTCTTAGCTTCGAGAGCTATGTCTATAGCAGCCTTGATAGCGTGGGCTGATTCGGGTGCTGGAATGACACCTTCAGTTTTTGCAAATAGAACTCCTGCATTGAGCACTTCCAACTGCTCGTAAGCTCGCGCCTTAATACGACCCTCTTCGACAAGTGCGCTGATAGTGGGAGCTACTCCATGGTACCTCAAGCCCCCGGCATGAATCTTTGGTGGCGTAAAGTCTGCGCCTAGGGTGTGCATCTTAAGTTTTGGAGTCATCCCCGCAGTGTCACCGAAATCATATCGGTAATCACCTTCCGTGAGGGAAGGACAAGCTTTGGGTTCTGCTGCAATACATTGGACATCACGGAATCTATCGTCCGCGATGAATGGATATGTCATTCCAGCGAAATTACTCCCACCTCCAACGCATCCTACTAGATAGTCGGGAGTTTCATCTATACTATCTAGTTGAGTGATTAGTTCTTGACCAATCACACTTTGTTGAAGCATAACAAAATTGAGAACTGAACCTAGTGTATACTTGGTATTGTCATGGTTAACAGTATCTTCAATTGCTTCACTGATTGCTATACCGAGTGTACCAGGATGATCGGGATTTTCATTCCGAACCTTCCGACCGTATTCAGTCATATCCGAAGGACTTGGAACGATCTGAGCCCCGTAGGTTCTCATCAATGTTCCACGGTATGGCTTCTGCTCGTAGCTAGCGCGAACCATGTATACCATGGCTTCCATTCCGAAGTAAGCACAAGCTAAGCTAACAGCACTTCCCCACTGTCCTGCACCGGTCTCGGTAGCCAATCGTTCTACGCCCTCTTCTCGAGCATAGTAAGCTTGAGCCGCTGCTGTGTTCAGCTTATGACTACCAGTTGGTGAAACATCCTCTCGTTTGTAGTATATTCGACAGGTTGTCTTGAGAGCCTCTTCGAGACCTACTGCTCTTTGGAGAGGGGATGGACGTCCAGATCTCATCAGGATTCCACGAACTTCCCATGGGATCTCTATTTTCTTTTTCATAGAGACCTCTTGCTTGACGCATTCTTCAGGAAAGAGTGCCATCAGAGCTTCCGGTGCCATCGGTTCCCCAGTTGCTGGATTCAGCGGTGGGGGAAGAGGATTCTTCAGGTGTGGTAAGATATTCACATAGTGAGTTGGTGTGTCCTCACTGTCTAGTTGTATTCTAGCTTTTTCACGTTTCAAATTTCTATCTCCGTGTTTTCCCCGCTTCTGTGAAGTGGCGTCTCATCTGAACAGACATCATGCATGCAAAATAGTAAGTCAACTCAAAACATGATAAGCAAGCAAGAGTTGCTCTAAGAGAAGAAGTAGGTTCAGAAACACTGATGGTGTGATTTGGTGAATTGACTAAACGGGCCGCGGAAGGCCCCTTTGCCATTGGCCAAGGCACACTCGTGTCATGTCTCCACACTCAGTTACGGTTGTAATCGCCCTTTCTCATGGGTTAATAAACATTGTGCATATATGTACCTTAGTGTACTAAAAAGTACATCTGAATTCATTGTCAAATGCGAACATAAGATAGTGAAAAGGAATTGTTATATCTAGGTTTCAACCAAATGTAAATGGGGGAATAGCGGGCATATGTACACAAAAGGGGGTTTACGAAAATGAGAAACCAGAGAATTCTATTAACCAGTCTAATGCTAGTTTGTATTTTGCTAACCCCTATAATGGCAGTGGCACCTAGTGACTCTGCTATAATAGGTAATGAAACAGAACCTCAAGATACCAATAAGAACACTCTACAGAATCTTGAGAATGTTATCAACAATAATGATGAAGAAGAATCAATGCCTGTTGTGGTTTCACTAGATGGAGAAATGATGGATGCGATACCAGATTTTGTATACGAATCAGAAGACTCTTCATCTGAGAACGTTGGTCCAAACCAATTTGCTCCTGCAGCGGTTGACCCAGAAAAACCAAACATCACAGCTATATATTATCAAAATATGACCAATGGTGATGAAGGTTGGGTCACATGGATGCAACCTGGAGGAACTGTGAAAATTTGGTTTCAAGTCAAAGGTCCAATAACCCTAAGCTATCCTACAATTCTGGTACAATTCCGATCAGTAGTAACTCAAAATTCAGATTATGGTTCATACTTCGTAGAAGCATCTCTGAATAGTTGGGAGATTGGTGCGAATGAAACTCAATGGTTCTCGTGGACCATCGTTTTACCTGATGAGGAGGCGTTAACTTATGGATGGGGATCTGGAAAATGCAATGCATTTACATTATCTCTATACCAACCGTTGTTAATTATTCCACCTCAAGCTTTCGAAGTGTTCTATGGAG
>JAEOSL010000209.1 GCA_016840385.1 Candidatus Thorarchaeota archaeon
GTTGATATGCTTCAAGGCGGTGCTGGTACTAGTACCAACATGTGTGCGAATGAAGTCATTGCTTCTCGTGCAAATGAGATACTTGGTGAAGCACGTAATTCAATGGTTCCTGTATCTGCGAATGATGATGTCAATAAAAGTCAGTCAACAAACGATGTGTACCCTACAGCTTTCAAGATTGCTACTATTTACAGTCTGCAAGATCTTGCAGCAGTACTCGAAGACCTCACCAATGCATTTGATGAAAAAGCAGAAGAATTCAAAGACATTCTAAAATTGGGGAGAACGGAGATGCAGGATGCAGTTCCAATTACCCTAGGTCAGGAGTTCTCAGCTTGGTCAGGAGCTTTCAAGAGAGACCTGAAACGTGTTACAGATATCAAAGCAGTTCTGAAGACACACAATGTGGGTGCGACTGCAATCGGTACATCACTGAATGCAGATCCAGAATATATCTCACTTGCTGAAAAGCATTTGAAAGAGGTCACTGGGATTGAGGAACTGGCAACTGCAGACAATCTCATTGATGAAACTCAGAACTCAGACGAGTTCGTTCACGCTTCTGGTTTGCTACGAGTCATAGCAACCAATCTAAGTAAAATCTGTGGAGACCTCATCCTTCTTTCTTCAGGTCCTGTAGGTGGATTTCATGAGATCACACTTCCACCTGTTCAACCCGGATCTTCGATTATGCCTGGAAAAGTCAACCCGGTAATTCCTGAGATGATCACACAGGTTGCCTTCCAAGTCATGGGTCACGACTTGGTCATCACCATGGCCTCTCAGGCTGGACAGCTTGAGCTGAATGCATTTGAACCTGTGATTGCTTACAACTTCTTCCAAGCCTTGAAAGTTTTAAAGAACTCCATTCCAATTCTGACCGAGAAATGTATCAAAGGAATCCAACCAAATCATGCTGGCCTCGATATCGTTCATCGCAGTGTCGGCCTAGTAACTGCTCTCAATCCGGTCATTGGTTACAAAGCTGCAACGCGTGTGGCTAAACAGGCATTAGATTCGGGCAGATCAATACGTGAGATTGTACTTGAGGAAGGATTAATGGATGAGGATTGGTTAGACCTCTTGTTATCACCAAAGCGAATGACACAAGCAGGAATCCTCGGGCATGACCACTCGAAGAAATCCGACGATGCGGAATAATCTTCTCACGTATCCATGATGACATCATATGCGATGTTGTCAGCATGGTCACTAATTCTTTCCAAGTTCCTCAGTGTTTCAATGAAGACTTGATCTGCCTGCGGTACGCAAGTACCAGCAATAACACGTTTGACGTGTCTTTCCTTGAGTTTACGCTCAAGATCATCAACGTCATCTTCCATTTTCTCTGCGACTTTAGCGAGGTCTTTATTTTTGGTTTTCAAAGATCTGACAGCAGTTGCCCATGTTTTTTCCACTAGGTCAAACATATCGCTAACATCTTCTTTTCCAGCTTCAGAAAATCCAACACCATTCTTCAGCGTGTCCACGACAAACTCAGCGATATTAGAAGCAAGGTCTCCTACTCTTTCAATATCCGTTAGAACTGCAAGTAGTTTGACTCTCCAAATTTGGTTTTCTTTCTTCAGTTCTTCCTCTCGAATCTTATCAATGAAATCTTCAGTATCTCTACAACTTTCATCAACTTCATCTTCCATTCGGAGAACCTTTTTTGCGTCTTCCAAATTCTTAGTGAGAAGTGCACTTTTACTAAGCACGATCATCTGAACAGTCTTCTCTGCAGTATTGACTAATTCACGTTCTGCCTCCATTAAAGCTGCGAGGGGCATGTGGAGCATTTCATCATCGAAGAAGTGCTTTCCAATTACTTCACCCTCTTTGTCGGGAATCAATCGTTCGCAGAACCTAACAAGTAGTCCAACCAAGGGTATGAATATTAGACTAACAGCCACATTGAAGATTGTGTGTGCGTTTGCGATTTGACGTGCTGGTTCTGTTGCAGTTGTTTCTACTAATGATGTAAACGGTCCCAAGAATGGTAAGAATATGGCCACTCCAATAATATTGATCATAGTCTGAGCAACGGCAGTTCGTTTTGCGGGAGTAGTTGCACCAATTCCTGCAGCAAGCTCAAGGAAACATGTACCAATATTAGCACCCATCACTAGAGCAATGGCTGGAGCTAGCCCGAGACCACCTGTTGCTCCCATAGCAATGACTAGACTGGTTGTTGCTGAACTACTTTGAGTTATTCCAGCTATCAGAGCACCAATGAGAATCCCAAGAATGGGAATGGCTCCGAAAGTATTGATTAAGTCAGAAAAAATTGGGATTTGTAGTAACGGTGCAGCGCCTTGTTTCATAAAATCCATTGACAGGAACAGAAGACCTAGACTGAAGATGACAGTCCCTGCTAATTGAACATTTTCTCTCTTAAAGAACATCTTCATGAAGAAGCCAATTGCGACAAGAGGCCAGAATATGCCACCAATCTCAAACGAAACAAGCTGTGCTGTAATAGTGGTTCCAATTTCAGAACCGAGCATGACGTTCACAGATTGCCTAAATGTCATCATACCTGCATTTACGAAACCAATCAGTGTTAGAACGGTGATGCTAGAACTTTGAGTCATCAATGTTGCGCCAGCACCAGCACCCATACCTCGGAT
>JAEOSL010000034.1 GCA_016840385.1 Candidatus Thorarchaeota archaeon
ATGATGACATTGATAAGGCAATCAGTACCGCTCGAGAATTCTCCAAACTTTATCTACCACATTCTCAGCCGGGTGGACCATTGATGTCCCATGCAGGAGTCAAACCTGAGGAAACACAAGCCATGAGTGAAGCTTCAGTAAAGGGTGATGATGCATTGCTATCTGAACTCATTACTGATGACATGGTCACTGAGCTATGTCTTGTTGGAGACAAAGAAGCTTGCATTAAGAGATTACAAGAAATGGTTGATGCAGGTGTAAACACGGTTGTTGCATTTCCAGTTCCAGGAACAAATCCAATAGAAAATGCTAAGATATTGGGCTCGGAATTCACCCATCAACTACAGTAGTAGGATTTGAGTAAATGCACGAGCCAATAGAGCTATTCTGTCTGGATGATGCTGAGAAGCCAGATATGCCTGATTCTGCGAGGAGAAGGAATCGATTAGTTGCATATATCGCTACGTTCCTGGTAACATTCACACTTGGGACCACAGAAATATTCGCTCCGTGGTATATTGGAGCTTTGGGAGGGTCTAACTTTGAAATGGGTTGGGCTATGGGCTCGTTTGGTATTGTATACATGATATCCCCCGTCCTAGGGGGAAGATTTTCAGATAAGATTGGAAGGAGAAAAGCACTACTGATTGCTACTACCGCATACGTATTGGTACTGGTACTCTTTCTCAATCCATTTGCGTCGCCCCTCTATCTCATTGTAATTAGAGCATTAGAAGGACTGGTTTTTGGATTCATTGCACCTTCAAATCAGGCAATGCTTGCAGAATTAACGCCGGAGGCGGAGGTTGAGGTCCTTGGCAACTTCTCTACGAGTTGGAGTGCAGGGATGATCTTCAGTCCCTTTGTCTTAACATTCATGAGCAGCAATTATGGACCAACATCAGGCATCTACGTTGTTATTGTAATTGAATTAATAATGCTAGGGCTCATTGGAGGATTCCTGCAGGGTTACCGTAGAAAATCACTATCAGATTCCACTAATGTAGAAAGCGTTCAAGATACTCATATAGATACACCACAATCAAAAACAAGTCCACGCTTTCTCGCCTCATACCTCTCAATAGTGCTTTGGGGAGTAATCTCCACTATTGTACTTGCACTCTTTCCAGCATACGTAGAATCTTTACCGGGACTAACAACAGGCGATTGGGGTATGATGCTCCTAGTGTGGAACGGAGTTCGAACAATCGCGTTCATAATTACTGCAAAACTTCCGGAAAAATCCATGCCTTCAGTGATATTGCTGGGTGCTATTCTCTCCGCTATTTCTTCAGGAATCATTTTCGTATCTGTTAATTATTGGATGCTACTGATTTCTATGGTTATTTCAGGGATAGCAGTTGGGTTCTGTTACCTGGGAGCACTCTATCTCATTGTGTCAGCTAGCAAGATCGAGAAAGGAGCATATGCAGGATTGGTAGAGAGTATGGGAGGAGTTGGACTATTTGTCGGTCCAATTTTGGGAGGATGGTTAGCCGATTTCAGCGGAGAACTTCCCTATCTCATGTGTATGGTTCTATCGATTATAGTGCTTGTAGGAATCATCCCACTTCTTAGGAAAGAACGGAATTCCACAAAGGAGTAACTCACTCTTTCAATATATCATCGAAGGCTCCTTTCAATGAAGGTGCTTCGTTAATCCCTTTCTTTGGTGGATATGGATAAGCTACTTTGCTGTGGGATAGTCCAGACTCTACAAGCATGAAGGCAGTCTTGACTGCAACTACCCAAGGATCAATGATTGGAATACCCAGGCCAACCATTATCGGCTCCAAGTCAACCTCATGAGAAAGACCAGTACAACCAAGCACAATGACATCAGCCCCGTCCTCTTCGATTGCTAGCTTACATATTTCATGTAGCTCTTTCTGAGCTTTGTCAGGGTACTTGGCAAGATCAAGAACTGGCATGGTGAAATATCTAACACCTGCGCAAAAGGACTCAAGTCCCTCTTTCCGAACACCTGATTCCATGCATCTCTTCAGTGAAGTTCCCTGCACCGTAACTATCTCAAATTTAGTCCCCAATGTAAGAGCTAAATGCAAAGCTGCATTTCGTGGCCCTACAACTGGTATCTTTGAAATCTCACGAGCTGCATCAAGAATTGGGTCACAAGCACAATCTAGTACAATGACATCGTATCTATCTTGATTTGCTTTCACAACTTGTTCAAGTATGAAAGGAGCATTATAGACCTCATCTACATGAGACTCAACACTATAGGTTCCATGGCGTGGTGTGAAATTCCCAATTTCACCATTCGGTGGAACAAAGGACATTACAAAGGACTTTTTCTTAGGGTCAGTCCACCAATCAATACCTGTTGCACCAATTAGAGCTAATTTTGTCATTGTTTCCACCTTTCTTAAACTACATTTCAAGCCCAAGAGTTTAGACCAACTTCACAATACTAGTGAAGCCGCCCAATAATCTCTTCCATTGGCTTATATTCAAGCTCGGGATGACCATACCGCTCAGGTGAGAATGCTTTCTTACCAATCTCAGTACTTCCTGCAAAGCGCAGACGCTCATGTGCAGGAACT
Source organism: Candidatus Thorarchaeota archaeon (assembly GCA_016840385.1). The sequence continues at coordinate 2,565 of JAEOSL010000034.1, forward strand.
GCAGTGACAACAACATCCAAACCTTCCTTCAGGTCAGAGCTCATCAAACCATGTCCAGTATCAGGATAGTGCATACAGATTAGATCTGGAAACATTACTACAGGTTCACCATCACTCATTGCCATCATGTACTCATTTTTGACAACGACCTCGAAACGACCCTTAAGTCCTTCTGGTTTTATTCTGACTAATACATGCCAGTGTCCAGCACTGTCCTCACCTTTAACTTCCTCAATCTTTCCACGTGTGAGTACTTGCCCACCAATGGTATCAAGAAAAGCATCAATTGGATCATTCTTGTTTGCATTAGCATCGCGGACAGCAGCGCCAAGCTCAATTGATTTTGATATCGAGTTTGGAATCACTGCCTGCTTGAGTTGTGCTCCTGATTGGTAGTAGTGATTATTCGCTCCAATACCACCATCCTGTACTACAACAAAACGACCGATTTCATCAGCAAGAGCTGGGCTCGTTGCTTTATCAACAATTACAACACTACCATTCTTGGATACTACAGGCATAGGACAAAGATCAATCCCGTATCCAACGAATGTAATCATCTGGGATTCAGGGGCAGAACGTCCTAGACCATCACCATCTACACAAGTGATACTAGCTCTAGTCGCTAATGACAACATCACAGTCGTATTAGTGCCACCAAGTTCGAAAGGAACAAGATAATTGACTTTCTTTCCTGTAATTCGTTCAGATATCTTCATGGCTTCATGGAGTTCAAATCTGGTTTCCCATGTTTCCAGCATATCACCGATTGAGGTGAATGCACTAACAGATCCCATGTATCCTCCACAGACGATGAATGCATCGTCTTTGATATCTTCAGGGTTAGTGATTTCGTATACTCGATCTCTCTGGTAGTCCCAATCAACAAGTGGTTTTCCAAAAGAAACAGGATCGCCACCGCCACCTGTACCCAGTATCCCAACACCGGTCAACATGTCATAGGAGTTCTCTTTTGACAGCTTCATTCAAACCATTCCTCCGCAAGTGAAAGTATTGACTATTCTGCGCCTCTCTCTCCATCCATTGAATGGACAATCTTATACCAGCGCTTCTTTGTTCCAACTTTAGCTCGTCTATTCCATCCACGTGATTTTGGTTCATCCTCAATCATTTGGTGAATCTTATTTGCACGTGCAATTACATGGTCTTTCTGCTCCTGTGTGATCTCCGCAAGAGTCGGAACATAATTAATGAATTTCTTGATATTCTCAGTAACTGTGTAATAGAAACCCCAGTCGTCTGAGAGTATCTTTGCAATGTAAGGACCATTTACCATGGTATCATCTAAGTCTTCACTTATGTCGTGAGCTAGGAATGTGATAACTAGGTCTTTGAGGTCCTTAGCATTGATTTCAAAAATCTGTGTCTTTTCAAGGAATAGTTCAGCTAATGGGATTGTTGGTTCATCAACCTCCAGTCGCTTATTCTTCTTGAAATCAATCTTATGACAAAAGTCCAGGTGATCATAGAATACATCGACTTTTCTGCCTGTGGCCTTGTCAATGAACAGGTCTCTAAGTGTACTTGCTCTCGCAAAACTTGGAGGAACCCAGTGGTATCCTAATTCATCTCGAAAGAGATTGATGATCTTTCCTTGATGTTTGTAATAGGACATGTAATCAATGTCAGTTACTTCTCTACCCATTTTAATATGAAGATCGGAAAATTCGGGACTCTTCAATCTAAAAGCTAAGCAGCCAATAACTCGAAGTGGAAGGCCTAGCCCTGCACCAGCTTTCTCTATGCGTAGAGCTTCTTCCATGAAATCTTCGTGAATCGGACCATATTTGCCTGTCATCTATCATTTCACTCCACAAACATGTCGTTGTCTGTTCAAGAGGATTTAAGCTATGCAACATTAATATCTTGTGTCCCACCATTTTTTTAAAACAAATATTAAAGTCATATTTTTGTGTTCGACCATTAAACTTTAAACTAGGGTTGATTATCAGTCAACAAACGGTGAGCAAGCCGAAAGGTATTGAATACCGAAACGACAACACCAGAGGTTAAGAAATGAGGATTTTCCTAGCAGCAGATCCCCACGGTAGCATGCAGACTTGGGAGAAAATGTGTAGAGCTCCTAAAGTTTTCAAAGCAGATGTAGCTATGATGTGCGGCGATCTCACCGGTAAAGCGATCATGCCAATTATCCAAGAGAAGGATGATAAGTGGTACGCACAACCACATGGCAAGAAGAAGTACTTCAAGAAGCAGAAGGATTTGGACAAGTTCGTCAAATTCACAGAAGATGAAGGATACTATCCAAAGATTCTAACTCCTGATGATCTAGCCAAACTTAAAGAAACTAAGGGAGCCATCACACAGCTCTTCTCAGATCTAATGGTTGAGAGAATGCAGAAGTGGATGGATATGGCAAATGAGAGAATCCCTGAAGATGTTATGGTAGTTGTCAATCCTGGAAATGATGATGACTACAGCATCGACAAAGTGATTGAAGATGACCCAAGAGTCATTTATCCCCTGAAGAAAGTGATAGATGTTCGAGGCAGTCCTATGATAAGTCTCGAATGGGTAAATAATACCCCATGGGATACTCATCGAGAATGCTCAGAAGAAGAAATGCTGGAGAAGTTAGAAGCAGAATTTGCTAGACTTGATACATCTGATTATTCCGGTGTAATCTGCAACTTCCACGACCCACCATTCAATTCTGGACTAGACATAGCACCGACCCTTAAAGCAGACCATTCCATCCAGAAAACTGGAGCGATGGAAGTGGTAGGTCCTGTAGGTAGTAAATCAGTTCGAGCAGTGATAGAGAAGTACGAACCACTTCTTGGAATGCACGGTCATATTCACGAATCAGTTGGATTCAGAAAGATCGGTCGTACATTGTGTGTCAATCCAGGTTCTGAATATCGTGAAGGTATTCTGAAAGGATTCATTATCAATGTCAACGATGGCGAAGTTACAGCCGGTCGAGTTGAAATCTAAACAATCTGCTTAGACAGAGAGTGTGTATTGCACTCTCGATTTCTTCTTTTTATCTAACTCTTTGAATTTTCTTAAAGAAATTAAGATTCCATTGCAAATATATAGGAGTGTGTCTTAAACTTCTTTAACCTGATTAAAGAGTGGTTATGTTGCTATGGCATTAATATTAAAAACAAGGACTGATGCTGAAGACCTTACGACTGGTTGTACGTTTTTCGGAACAGGTGGAGGAGGAGACAAGCAGTTAGGTCTGAACATGCTTTTTCCCCATATTGACGCTGGTAAAGTCATTGAGATAGTTGATGTAAGCACTATAAAAGATAATGATTGGATTGCAAGTCCTTACTACTCTGGTACAATTGCACCACCAACACCAGAGATAGAAGCTATCAGAACAAGATTTCCATGGGATTATTACGAGAAGGAATTAGCCCTCGGATTAGCTACACTTGAGGAGCATATGGATGTCAAATTTGCTGCAGTAGCACCATTTGAGCTTGGGGGAATAAATACTCCAGCACCTATTGATGCAGGTTTGAAGCACGGAATCCCCTGTGTTGATGGAGATTATGCAGGTAGGGCAGTTCCAGAGATTTGTCAAAACACAGTGTGTGTAAAAGAATTTCCAATGGCACCAATGGCCCTCATTGACTGGTTTGGGAACAAGAGTATAGTAGAACATATCATAAATTACGAAATGGGTGAACGAATCTCAAAAGGACTTAGTGAGGTTGCATGGGGAAGACTTGGAAATGTCGCCTTTCCGGTACAAGGTGCAGCGTTTCACGAAGCTATTATTCCTGGTACTCTTACAAAGAGCTATGAGGTTGGAAAGTTAATCAGAGAGAGTCGCGAATCTGGAGATGATCCTGCAGAGAAGATCGTAGAGAAACTAGGTGGGTGGATCATATTCAGAGGAGAAGTAATTGAGAGAACTTGGGAGAATCGAGATGGTTACATGTTTGGAGAAACTGTAATCAAGGGAAGTGGAGTGAAACCAGGTTCTAAATTTAAAGTTTGGTTCAAAAACGAGAACCACATCACTTGGTTGGATGGAGAACCATGGATCACCAGTCCGGATATCATTGAAATTATCGATGAGAAATCTGGTGAGCCGATTACTAATACAGACATCAAGAATGGTGACAAGGTAAGTGTAATCGGAATGAAAACGGAACCTATCTTTAGAACCCCTGAGGGTTTGAATGTATTAGGTCCAAAACATTTCGGATTCGACTTGAAATACAAGCCAATTGAAAATCTAGTATAGCCACAACCGAGGGTTAGCTTGCCAATTGCTAACCCTCACCATTGTGGATTAGAAAGTAACATTACTTCTTTCTGCGTTCTGCAAGTATTTTCATAATGTAATGCTTACGAAGACCACCGGGTTCTTTCACAATTTCAATACCTTTGTAATCTACATTGTAGACCTTGGTCAGTTTCTTTTCAGGGTCTATGTTTTCTATTCGCATTTTACGAGCGGCGGAATAAATCAGAGCCTGTGTCCATTCGAATAGCAATCCCTTCTCGTACTTGAGCATTTCCGGATGACTCTCTGTGTAATCGTGAATAGCCCAAGCAACCTTCCTATTATACCATGCATTTGTTATCGCAGAAGTAAAGACAGAACCAGCAGCTATCAGAGCTAGAGGGATGTTGATAGCAACAATCCATTCAATTCGAAATATCCATCCAAACACGAGCACGGGAGCTGAGATAGTCAATAGAGCAAGTGCAGCAAAAGCAAGTATTTGTCGTTGTTTAAGCCACGTTTCAACCCCCTCTACACTGGGTCCCACTCCAGCAAATTTATGCAACACTGCTCTCATGGTTGTCCACTGTTTGATGAAACCAAGAGGTAGCTCGCCTTTCTGCTGCCGTTTTCCTACAAACGTAAGGTCAAAGCATCGATAGATACGATATCCATCAATTACAGTGATTAAACTCCGTGTTAGCTTGAGATCAAGTTCTGAAGGATCAAGTTTGAATTGGTCAAGTGGAATTCCAAGACCCTTACGCTTCTGCTTTATACTCATCTTAAGTAGTCCTCTAATCTGGGTTGACAGCTTGGGCGACATATTAAGATTTGCAATTTATGAAACCGAGTTCTTTAAGTGGTGGTTAACTTTTGGTCGTCGGTATGTCGGATGACAATTTTGGCCTTTCAGATTTTGAATACGTAGGAACTCATCCCTTCTCTGAAACACCAGATAAAATCGGGATTAGCTCCGAGGGAGTACGATTTGTACTTCATAGAACCAAGAAAAGAAAATCCTATCAAACAGTCTATGACCTAAGCTGGGATGATGTGATATCCTACGAATGCACAGAGGTCAATTATTGTAAGGAAGACAAATCATGGCCGCTTGATGAAGAACCAACTGAAAAACTAGATATTATTGGACCAGCAGGAATGGTGTTCTTCTTCTTATTGCCTAAGAAACCTGGAATTTTCCAAGTTTGGTCCTACATTCCATTAGAAGATGTTTCTATTGTTAGAGACCTCATAAAGAAATACACAATGAGACCCCAATTGCCTCGTTTAGCTCACCATGGTAATGCAGCTGCAGTTAGATACATGGTGGATAAGTGTACAATTCGTGAGAGGCATGAAACAACATGGCATGATTGGGTTAAGACAGGTCCAGCCCTCGGTAGACCAAGAAAGAAATTTAGAGAAAAAGGACCGGATTATGTTTTCTGTGAAGAAGGTTTAGCACTTGACTTCTATGGAGCCGGAGAAATGCTTGAGCAGATGTCAACATTTTGGCCATGGAGGGTGATTGAGAATATCTGGCTCGATGACTATTCAATTCAATACAAGTGGTTTGATGATGCATACATCTTCCGTCAACAAGTATGGGATAAGGATCAGAGACCGTTGCTCCTGGATGCCGCAAAGAATGCGCTCGCAGCATATCAATCATCAGATGACACTTCCGAATTCCTAATGATCAGACCTGCATCATTTCCATCTTACTTCTATACTGTTTGGGAGAAGTTAGATCCTTTGTCATGCAAAGCAAGCAGAAATGGCTATCCTCCAGTTTACGATTTCGATGAAAATTGAAACAGATATCCTTCGAGTCTGTACTCCACTTAGATGCTAAATTTGCATTTTTTGCACTTTGAGTGAACAATAGATTGCTTTCAAAAACAGAAAACTAGAAAAAATAAGGGGGAGAAGAGAGCAAAGCTCTCTTCAATATATTCTAAATTGACTACTCGGGAGGTAGTTGACCGAAGATGGCCGACATCTCGACACCCTTGGCCTTGTTCTTTCCACCATAGTACATGTATGCTAATTGACCGATTACGTACACTATCACAGTGAAAAGAATTTCATGTGTAGCTGAAGGTACGAATGCAATCATTGCATAGAAGAATACGGCACCAGAAATCAGACCACCAATGGCAATCAAAGGTATTCCTAAGACCTTCCATCCACCACTTCGCTCCCATAACGTCGGTCTATAGTACGGTAGCGACACTGCTGCCAGTGCCATCTGCCATCTTATGAAGACGTATGTGAAAGCAACACCTACTAACGCACCGAGTGCAGTTGCATAAACCATCTGCAGAACTGTTGCGTATACTAAAGTTCCAGTTGCAAGAATCAACCAGAAGTATAGTGAGATGTGTGGTACATGGTACTTAGGATGCACCTTTGCGAATGCTTCGGGACAGAATCGGTCCATCGCCATTGAATGGAATGGCCGCGTGACCCAAAGTGCATTGCTCGGGGAGTCAAGTACGCTCGCGAATATTGGTCCCATTATCACAAACCAGGCTATCGGACTAGCTCCTAGAATTACGGCAGCATAGTTACCGAATCCTGGGAAGAATGAACCAGGTGTACCAAGCATAAACGACGTGTTTGCCTGATACAGGAATGAGCCCATTGATGCTTCAAGTGCTAAACCAGACAGTAGGAACATTACGGCAATTCCAGCCCATCCACCTACGTTGCTCAGTGGTATGTTCTTACTTGGTTGCGACACTTCACCCGCTACCGGCATAATGAGGTAAGGCCACATCATACCGACCGTCACAATTAACGCAGGGCCAACTGCCCCTGCATTGAACGTTGTAAATGGAGTCACATCAGCTATTGTTGCATCAACTGCAGCATAGCTACCTCCGCCAAATACACCATCCCAAATAGTGTCGGTCATGGGTGTTGCTAATAGAACGAGATCACCCACTAATAACGAAGCAATGTTAATGATACCTAATATGATTACGAACCATCCAAGCCATTTTACGCTTAGATAGCTAAATACGAATCCTACCAGAATCATTAGGAATGCTGCGATGAACAGTGGAATTGGTTCGTTCAAAGTGGTTGCCATAGCTAATAAGCTAGCGTCTCCGCTTGCTGAGCCGATGACAAAAAGACCACCCGCGAATATTTGTACTGCGAAAAAGCTACCAGTTCCCCTGAAGACAGGGTTCGTGATAACGGATCGCCAACCTTCCATTACACCAAAAATGGGGCTCAGACCACGACCAGTGAAGTGGTATGATGCACCAGACCTAGGCATCGCAAGCATTAAGCACATTAGTGCAATCGCTTCAAAGAACACAGCGAAGGCACCCAATGCGAACATTGGTACTAATTGTGCGCCTGGATTCCAGGTAGAGATCTGTGGACCAGCAAAGTGGAACCACGGACCCAAGGTTAGTGCAATTGGAAGAAGAATGGCGAAACCCGTACCTACTTCTTTAACTAGGCCGGAACTTTCACGCACAAAGAGAAGCTTTTCTTCTTCACTCAATTGTGTTGTTCTCCTTTTTTATTTCTCTCTCACGACATGAAAAGGAATCGTATCGTGATAGGGATGTCATTGTGTTCCCCTATATTTAAACTAAAGGGTTGTTAAAGTCGAAATTAAACTACTCTCTTTAATCTAAATTTATGCTAATACCATTTAGAATAAATATGGAATAAGAAATTTCCAGAAAATTTAGTTCGTTTCTTCACGAACTTATTAAATAACTATGATGAGCGACGAAGTCTTCTAAAGAATTCGTTGTCCAATACTAGTACCTCAACACTCCTTGTCCGTACACCAGTTCTACTTTCAAGGAGAATATTAAGAATAATATCCATGTCCATAATATGAACAGGTGGAACAGATGCCTTCATACCTTTTGTGACAAATCCAAGGGCGGCTTTCTTCCCCTCTTCGGTGACGACACCATTTGAGATAAGAACACCTTGGTTAGCTTGATACGTAGGAAGACAACCCCGAAGTTCTCGTATAACATCAGGTCCTATTCGTTCATCAAATCCACATTTCTTGGCATACACCACAACTGGAGACCTTCCACCATCATCTCTCCATGAGGTGACCATGACGATGGTTTCATTATACTGGTCAACTTCTTGTGTTTCTTCGACTCGAGCTCTAATATTGAGAAGAACGATTTCGGCTAGAGTCTTGAATCCCTCGAGATCGAGTTTAGCAATTTCATGACGCATCTCTCTTCGAGTTGCGCTGTTAAAGTCATTAGCTCGAGCTTGAACCTCTACTACGAGTTCTTCATCAACAGCTCCTTCACAGACCTCATTGTATTGATAGAGCCCGGGTCCAGTTCTAAGAAAATACGCAGGACGTTTATCCAAGTGTGCTTGTTTCCCTTCAATGGAAAGAGATGCTGAAACTGATGCGGGGTCTCTGTCAAGGGCTTCTGCAATTTTTTTGTAATGTACTGGTTCTTGTCTAGCATGCTCAGCAAGCCACGCTCTCAAGGTCTGTCTTTGTTCTCTTGCATCAGCCAAATGTATCGCATCCATGGTTTGTTCAATGACTATTTATCAACTGACGCGCGCCATAAATAGCCGATGTATATGCTTTGTGGATATGTCAGTTATGGTATCACAACTGCACCACTATTTAACATACAGTGGTACTGCAGACGCGGCGTTTCTTGATATGTGTTCCATCTATTGGACGTAATATAAACTTTAACTATAACTTTAACTAGTATTTCCACTGATTAAACATGGCGGAGTAAAGAGATGACCGAGATTTTTGTTAAGCTTATGAACAAGGGAATCAAGCATTCTGAGCACAACAAGTTCACCTACAACACTACAGAAGGTGCAACGATTGAGGACCTCATTGTTGAGCTACATGAGGACTACGGAGAGAGATTTGACGTTTATCTTGAACATAAAGAAGAGAGGTTACTCCGTCGGGATACAATCATCTTTGTAAACGGGAAAAACGCGGTTTCAACTGGGGGTCTAAAGACAAAGATATCCAAAGGAGACCTCATTGTTTTCATGATTGCAGCTGTAGGTGGTTAATCCTCTGGAAAATAATCTGGTTCAAGAATTTCCTCGTCAACAATACCAGATGCAACAGCCATTAATTCTGCGACATCCAATACACGTGCTTCAACATTTGCAGCATATGTTCCATGAGTGAGATTCAATTCACACGCGGGACAAATTGTTGTCATCAAATCGGCTCCAGTTGAGATGAAATCTTGAATACGCTCCTTTGCGACTTTGTTTGAATGATCTTCAAACATTATCTTCACAGCTCCCCCACCGCCACAGCAGAAAGCGTTCTCTTTGGTTCGAGCCATCTCTACGAATTTGATGCCAGGGAGGGCTTCGAATATCTTACGAGCGGGATTGTAGATTTCTCGGTAACGACCAATCTCACAGGGATCATGATAGGTTACTTTCTTGTTAATCGGAACTGTGAATTTGATTTTCTTCTTCTCAACAATTTCTTCGAGAACAGTACTTGTATGACGGACAGTAATCGGGAACTTCGCCAATTCCAATAATTCAGGGTATTCCTCATCAAATGCTCTGAAACAGCTAGGGCAGGGTGTGATAATTTCTTTCACTCCACGAGCCTGAAGCTTTTCCAAGTACTCCTTCGCCCATTGTTTTGCATGTTCGACCTTACCAGTTACCCAGAGAGGAGTTCCACAACAGGTTTGCTCATCGCCTAAGAAATCTAGAACATATCCAGCAGCCTGAAGGAGTCGTACAAGAATATTGGTCTTCTCTTTGAATCTATGGCTTGCTAGACATCCAGGATAAAAAAGGATTCCAGAACCTTCAGAAAACTCAAGTCCTTCAGACCATTCATTATGAATTGGAGGAGTATCAGCAAAGATGTTTCCACTTGATATTGTGGTTTCAGCCATTTGCTCGCCACCTTCTGGAATTTTGATACCACGATCAACAAAATCTGCTCTCATAGCCTTGGTAATCGCAATGACATCAATTTGAGCTGCTTTCTTGCATTCCTCTTGACAACGGGCACACATGAAGCATCCAAAGATTCGTTCAGCTAGATCTTCGGAGTAATCCAGCTTCCCTTCAAGAATTCCACGGGCAATTGCCATCCGCCCTCGAGCAGTTGATGATTCCCACACTTGAGTGAAAATCTCTGGACAACGGTCATTGAAGTCAATACCTTTGCAGTAGTTACACCTACCGCAGGCATAGATCATTTCCTGGTATTCTTCAATTCTCAAAGCAATTCCTCCTCTGGAATGAAGATACCACGTTGCAGTATATTCTTCGGATCAAGGGTTTTCTTCAGGGTCTTTAGAAGCCTATAGTATCCTGTATCCCGAGATGCAACAATATTTCGAATTCCATCCCTTCCTCCAATACCGTAGGGAACTACAGGACCATCAAGGATTATTTCATCGATACCATGAGCCATCTTAACGAGTTCTTCCCATTCTCCAGGTTCACGATAATTTGTAACCATGAATGCGAGCCAACGCCGTGGGAGAATCTGACCGCCGAAACCTGCTTTCTTGTAACCACGCTTCTCTATGAGTTCAGTCTTCCAGATATCATACATGAATTTGATATCATCAATTCGGAGAGTCCCAGCACCAAAGAAATGCCAAACTCCAGCAACAAACAGGTCAGTGAGACCAGTTAGTATATGACCAAAGTAATCATCAGCTGGTGCACGGTCTCCAAACTCACCACCTAGCTCCTTAACCTTAGCAATAATCTTGTCGCGCCTATGATTAACAATCTCTTTTTCGTAACCAAAGATATCCATCATCAATGTAAAAACTTCAGGAGCAGTCGGATCAACCCAGAGATAAATTCCCTGAAGGTACTCATCACCCACATGTCGGTTGATAAAGTGACCAAACTCAATCACGCTATCGAGAGAAGGCATTGTAGCCATGAGTCGTTCTTGAATATCTGTGGCAGGTCTAATTCGTATGGTAAGTTCAGTGCAAATCCCAAGAATACCTTCAGCTCCAATGAACATTCCAGCAAGATCAGGCCCCAAACATTGACGTTCAAACTTTCCAGCACTGGGCCATGCAGCTGAACCAGTCTGCACGATATCACCATTTGGTAAAACCATCTCGAGTGTTACCACATCCTGATTGCCATGAGCACCGAATTTCGCAGTTGCATGTGGTCCACTACCAGCTTTCATAATTGACCCACCAACGGTCATAGCTGGACCACCGGCTTCACTACAAAGATACGTGAGCCCTTGTTTTCTGAGTTCCCGGTCGAGCTTCGCCCAAGTACAGTTTGGTTGAACAGATGCAACGAGGTCTCTTTCGTTTATTTCGACAATCTCGTTCATCTTACTCATATCTAACATAATTCCAGGTTCTTGAGCAAGGTAAGCATCCCAGTGAGACGTTCCACCACCTCTGACATAAACAGGCACATTCTGATCATTAGCAACCTTTAGAATTCCCTGAATTTCCTCACGTGACTCAGGAATTACAACATGTGAAGGAAGTTTCTGCGTTGCGGGACTTAGATCACGACTGTAAGGGATGAGATCAAAATCTCTGTCACTTACACGAGAGGGATCAACAACTTCACTCAGGAGTTTGGTAACCTTCTTGATATCAACCATTAGAACACTTCAGGCACCGGAACAAATATGATGCCCCAGTATTAACTCTTCTTAAAGTCACAAACATATAGAGATTCTTTAATATATGATTGTACAATAAGAAAGTGTTATGAAGTCGAGAGAGAGAGTTCTTCAGACATTGAACCATGAGGAACCAGATAGAGTCCCTCTAGATTATTGGACAACTCCATTAGCATATGAGCAACTACGAGACTTTCTTGAATTGAAAGCTCCAGAAACTCAAGAATGGGGAATCATGTCAAATTGGAAGATTTCGGAGGAGATGCTCAAAAGACTGCATATCGACTTTAGAAGGATCTACATGAATGCCGCTTCCAGTTTTGAGATGAAGACATATCCAGATGGAACAACGGATTCAGAATATGGGTATAGAGGAAAATGGTTTGGACCCTATTGGGAAGTGACTCACTTTCCATGGGCAGAGATTACTGAAATTGAGCAGGTAGAAGAATATGAGTGGCCTGATGTAAACGACCCTTCACGGCTGGATGGTGTTCTGAAGTGGGCTAAGTATCTCCATGAGGAAACAGATTATACAGTAGTAGCAATGTCCCCCGGTCCATGGGGCGTCTTTGAAATAAATGAGCATTATATGAGAGGATTTGCTAAATTCCTCATTGACTTATCGACAAACAAACCACTCGCAGAAGCGATGATGGACAAATGTATGGATTTAGCTCTTGATTTGAATCGGATCTTTTTGGATGAAATCGCAGATTATATTGATATTTTTCAAGTGGGAGACGACCTAGGGCATCAACATGGCCAAATCATCAGTCCTAAGATGTATCGAGACCTGATTAAACCACGACATAAGAAGATGTATGGAGAAATCCACAAGAGAGCACCACACGTTAAACTGCTCTATCATAGTTGTGGTTCAATAGAACCCTTCATCGAAGATTTGATTGAAGTAGGTGTGGATATTCTTAATCCAATCCAACCTCTTGCAAGAGACATGGATTCAGCTTCACTCAAAGAGAAATACGGTGATAGACTCACATTCCACGGAGGGATAGATCTTCAAAGGGTTATGGCAGAGCAAGGAACAATTGAAGATGTTAGAAAGGAGATTGATACTCGTCTCTCAGCTCTTGCTCATGGAGGAGGATACATCCTAGCACCGGGTCATAATATACAGCCAGATTCAACTCCAGAGAAAATTCTTGAGATGTACGACTATGCAAAGAAGACAGGAAGCTATCCTATCACCATCTAAGGGATAGGTTTCTCTTTGTGCAAATCATGGGGGTCTTTACCTTCATCCAATTTGTCAGCCCACCAATCATCAGTTTCCACAACACCTTCAGCATGAGTCAGAACAGCCTCGATGTGTTCTGGTGGGATTACTACAATTCCATCACCATCTCCGAAAATCAGGTCTCCGGGATTAATTGTAAGACCTCCGCAAATGATTGGTTTTTGCACTGATTCCATGTCATATCGTCCTCTCATCGTTCCTGGATGACGCCCTCGTGCAAAGACTACGAAATCCATCTTATCTATGTCGTCAATATCTCTAGAAGTTCCCTCGATAATTGCACCACGAACGCCCAATGGTTTACCAATTTTAGTTAAGATTTGGCCCCATGCGGAACAATCTGTTGCACCTGCGGTATCAATAACTAGTAAGTCACCATCAACGGCTTCTGTTCCAAGACTCATGAAAACACCCAGTTGTTTCTCGTCATATGGCTGATTGGGAGGTGAACGTACGAGTTTCCCAGTTCTGGCAAAGCCTGCCATTTTTTTCTTCTGTGTTAATGGAATAATTCCTCTATCCATACACACTGAATTCAATCCTATCTCATCAGCAGCATCAGATAGTGCTGCCACATACAATTTCATAGTTCTGTCAATTATCTGCTGTCTATTGTTAGTCAAATTCATCTCTCCGTCGTTATTCTTTCTCCCACCGGTAAATACAATGATCATCTCCACGCATCATACACTTTGGTAAAGTCATCTTCACATCAGGGTCAACTGCCTGCCCAATCCCCTCATCCATCTTGGTAACCCACCAACAAATGTCCTCTCCGGCTCCTCTGGACTTGAATGTCTCGAGCCAAGGACATTTTGTTACTTTTAGGTCAAATCGTTTTTCGGTAAGGTCTCCAATTGATAACTCAAAACCAAAGTATGGATCAGCGGACTCAAAGAATTCGAATATGGATTTCAAGTCACCCTTTTGTAAAGTTCCAGACTCTATTCCAGCGTTTCCCAGCCCAAGCCCGTAAATTCTATTTTCCTCGCCTATTGCCTTGAGACCATCTGCACCCATTATCTTACGAATCGCTTCAATATACACAACATGAGCATCGGCAAGAGTAGCCATGTTGGTATTTCGTACATCTTCAGCACTTGGTTTCGACATTGCCTTCACCACAAGATGATTAGTAGAGTTAACACAAATCTCCGTATCTTAAAACTCCTCTGACATTTAATATCTCTTCTTAAAGATAAATGTCCGTTCGAGAGATTATATAAACTGGATTTATCCTAGAGAATCTATCTAGGTGGTAATCTTGTTAGCAAACAGAAACGTTTCAGTGCCTGGAAGTCAAATCAGAGAGATCTTCAACATGGTTATCGGAAGGACCGATGTCTTTGATATGACTGTGGGAATTCCTGACTTTGATACTCCAGATCACATCAAAGAGGCTGCAAAGAGAGCCATTGATGAAGGTTATACTAGATACACACACAATGCAGGATTAATCGAGGTAAGAGAAGCTTTAGCAGCAAAACTGAAGCGGGATAATGGAATTGTTGCTAATCCAGAGAATGAAGTGATGTGTACGGCGGGAGGAATGGGTGCACTAGTTCTTGCAAATTTGGTGTTAGTAAATCCTGGAGATGAAGTTCTCTATCCCGAACCTGGATTTGTTAGTCACTATGCACACATCAAGTTAGCTGAAGGAATACCAGTACCTTTTCAGTTGAAGAAGGAAAATGGATTTGGAGTAACTGCAGAAGAAATTGAAAAACTAATCACAGATAAAACAAAGATGATTGTTCTCAATAGTCCAAACAATCCGTCAGGTGGAATCATATCCAATTCTGAGTTGAAGAAGATTGCTGAACTCTGTATTGAAAATAACATAATTGTTGTTTCAGATGAAGCATATGAGAAGTTCAGATATAATAATGAAAAGCCGCTCTATATCGGTGCACTGCCAGGGATGAAGGAACGTTCTGTTTCTATATTCTCACTTTCAAAAACGTACGCAATGACCGGTTGGCGTATTGGAGCAGTCGCAGGTTCAAGTGAAATTGTTGAAGCGATGACTAAACTTCAGGAACACATTATCGCCATGCCTACTACAGTGTCCCAAAAAGCAGCAGAAGCAGCTGTTACAGGACCACAAGATTGTGTAGATGAGATGATGAAGACTTTTGCGAAACGCAGAGATATAATCACAAAAGGACTCGATGCAATAGAAGGTGTTGATCTAGCTCCTCCAGGTGGAGCTTTCTACGCATTTCCAGATATCTCAGCATATGGAATGAAATCATATGATCTAGTACTGAAAATCATGAAAGAAACCGATGTAGTTACTGTTCATGGTTCTGCCTTTGGTGAATTTGGAGAAGGTTTCATCAGACTCTGTTATGCGGTTTCTACAGAAAGAATCAATGAAGCTCTAAGCAGACTGGACACATTCTTACCCAAGCTATTGTTAACTACTAGATAAGAACAGTAATCAATGAATTTACGGTACGAATTCAAATGACAGCTCGGACAAAAAGAATCAAACGGAGGATGCTTGAGTCCGAACCGACTATCTCCTCTGAGAGAGCAGTCCTCTTTACAGAATATATCAAAGAGCATCTTACTGATTCTCCAATTACTCGATTAGCGGGAGCCTTTGCTCATGTACTTGAGAACATGACAATTAGAATTGAACCTGAAGAGTTGATAGTTGGGAACATGGGGCCAACCCCGAGGTCATGTCAGATATTTCCAGAATACAGCTGGAGCTGGATAGAAGAAGAATTGGATACTCTTGACAAACGAAGGACTGAACGATTCAGAATCGCTGAAGAGGACAAGGAAAATCTAAGAAAAGTCTTTGAATTCTGGAAAGACAAGAGCACATCAGAAATAGCGGGAGAAATTATTCCTGAGGAGTCCAAGATAGCATCACACGCGGGACTATTCACCATTGGTGCGCCTGGAACAGGAATCGGACATGTCATTGTTGATTATCATACTGTCATTACTAGAGGACTCAACGGACTTCTCAATGATATAGATTCGCTGAAGAAACAATATAGTGGTGATGAGAAGAAAGGGCAATTCTACGATTCAGCGAGAATCCAAATTCATTCAGTTATCAGATTTGCTAAGAGATTCTCAGATCTTGCTTCTAAATTAGCAGACGAAGAAAAGGATGAACAAAGAAAAACGGAACTACTAGAAATTTCCAGGATATGTGCTAAGGTTCCAGCGGAGCCTGCAGAATCGTTCCATGAAGCTCTACAGTCATTTTGGTTTATCCATCTCCTGATTCAAACTGAGTCAAATGGTCATTCTATGTCAACAGGTAGATTTGACCAATACATGTTTCCATTCTATCAAGCAGATATCGACAAGGGTACAGTATCGAGAGATGAAGCATTAGAACTTCTTGAAATGATGTGGGTGAAATTCACCTCTCTGATCAAGCTCAGAAATGAATACTACAGCATCGCTTTTGCTGGACATCCAATGTTCCAGAACCTAACCGTTGGTGGTCAGGATGATACAGGAAATGATGTTACAAATGAGATTACAAAACTAGTGCTAGAAGCAACTGCAAATATCAGAGTGACTCAACCAACGGTTTCGTTCAGATGGCACAAGAGGACACCTCAAGATGTGAAATTACTGGTTGTCGAATTAGTTTCCCATGGGTTAGGTATGCCTGGTATCTTTAATGATGAAGCAATCATCCCCATGATGCTGGATAAGAATACTTCAGAAACTGATGCACATAACTATTCAATTCTAGGTTGTGTTGAACCAATCATCGAAGGTAAGTCAGATCCAAGACCCAATATTGGATACGTCAACTTGCCAAAGATAATGGAAATCACGCTCAACAATGGAAGAAATCCAAAGACGGGTGAGCTTGTAGGAAAAGAAACTGGAGACCCAAGGGAATTCCGTAGCTTTGACCAAGTAATGAAGGCTTACGAAGAACAGATAGATCACGCAATTGACCTACTTACAAGAGCAGACAGGAAAGCAGCTGGAGTATTGGCAGAACACAAACCAACACCCCTGATCTCATCCTTACTTGAGGGATGCTTAACCTCTGGAAGAACAATGCAGGACGGAGGAGCAATTTACAACAGTGGCGGAATTATGGGAGTTGGAGTTGCGATTGTGGCAGATTCTTTGGCAACTATTCGTAAATATATTTTCGAAGACAAGGAAATGACATTTGATGAAATGCTTGAAATCCTAAAGAATGACTATGATGGTCATGAAGAATTGCGTATTAGATTAGAAAATGATTCTTGCAAGTACGGAAATGATATCGAAAAAGTGGATATTCTTGCTCGGGATTCAGGAAGAGCATTCTGTAATTCAATACAGAGTCGAATGACTACAAGAGAGGGACCATATCACAGTGCTCTGTTTTCGGTCTCGATGTATATCCCACAGGGAGAGGTCTTGGGCGCAACACCAGATGGAAGAAAGGCAGGGGTTATGTTATCTGATGGAGTTTCCCCAACCCAAAATCGAGACACGCATGGACCTACTGCAGCAATGAAATCGGTAGCCAGACTTGATCACTCGCTCTGTTACAATGGTACTCTATACAATATGAAGTTCACACCAGACTTCTTTGATACTGAAAATCGCAGAGAGAAGTTCATTGGTATGATTGATGCATATTTCCAGATGGGTGGTCTCCACGTTCAATTCAATGTTGTTTCCAAAGAAACCCTTGAGGATGCCAAAGTGAATCCGTTACAGCATAGAGACCTCATCGTTAGGGTTGCAGGATACAGTGCGTACTTCATCGAGCTGGATCCATTTGTGCAAGACGAGGTCATTGCAAGAACTGAGTTCTCGGTGTAATCTTAATTATCTTAATCCTACTCGGTAAGAGATTTAACTTAGGCTGAGCATACATAAATTCAGTTAAACTGTATGTGAGTTGGAACCTATGGCTTACGACGTAGTCACCTTCGGTGAAGTGATGCTAAGACTTTCACCTCCAGATTTCAAGCGTTTTGAACAGACTGCTAGCTACAATGCTCATGCAGGTGGAGCAGAGATGAATGTTGCAGTGGCTTGCGCTCGACTCGGATTAGACTCTGCGTATGTTACTAAGCTCGGAGATAACTCGATTGGACATTTCATCCGCAATAAAGCTAGAGAACATGGCGTTGATACATCTCATGTTCAATTTGACCCTGATAGCAGGTGTGGAGTGTACTATGTCGAGTTTGGGGCAGCCCCTCGTACAAACAGAGTAATCTATGATCGAAAGCATTCGGCAATCAGCAAGATCAAACCTGGTGAGGTAGATTGGGCGAAAATTCTGAATGGAACCAAATTATTCCACACAAGTGGTATCACTCCAGCTCTAAGTGCCTCTTGTGCTGAATCAACCACCGAGGTCTTGAAGATAGCAAAAGAACAGGGCTGTAAGGTTTCTTACGATGTAAACTATAGAGGTAAATTATGGACACCTAAAGAAGCGCAGAAATATACTGAACCTGCATCAGAATATATTGATGTCCTCATTACAACTGAAGAGGATACGAAAGTAGTCTATGGAATTGAAGGTAAGGACTATGAGGATGTAGCAGCAAAGCTTACAGACAAATTCGGTTTTGATGTAGTTGTTATTACTCTGAGAGAAACACCTTCGGTACTACTGAACAAGTGGTCCGTCTTCGCATACTCAGATGGAAAGGTATACAGAAGTCCTACTTACGATGTCGAAGTAATTGATCGACTTGGAGGAGGCGACTCATGCAGTGCTGGTTTTATCTATGGATATCTGGAAGAGAAAGATTTGCAGAAAGCGGTTGATTTTGGTTCTGCATTCAGTGCATTGAAGCATTCAGTTCCAGGAGACCTTGCATTTGTATATAGAGAAGAAGTAGAGAAGCTAATGAAAGGTCGTGAGAGGGGTCTTAGAATCGATAGGTGATTATCATGTGGGACAAAGAAAAAGCAATGAAATTAATCTTTGATACTGGTCTCATTCCAATCATCCGAGTAGAGTCAGATGATATCGCATTCAAAGTAGCTGACGCCTTTCTCGAAGCTGGCGTAAACATAATAGAAGTCACAATGAGTGTGCCTGGTGCTGTCGATGTAGTGAAGAAACTTGTAGAGCAGTTTGGAAATAAAGTACTGATTGGTACAGGTACCGTTGTTGATGGCAAAATGGCTCGTGAGGTCATTAATGCAGGTAGTCATTTCATTGTAAGTCCAAATTACTCGAAAGAACTGATCGATACTGCACATGAATTCTCAAAGCCAATTATTCCCGGAGCTCTCACTCCAACTGAGATCTATGATGCGTACTCATTAGGTGCAGATGCAGTCAAAGTATTTCCATGTGGGACGGTTGGTGGTGCCTCTTACTTGAAGGCAATCCGCGGACCATTACCGCAGATCCCATTAGTTCCAACAGGCGGAGTGAATCTCGACACCGCAGGACCCATGCTTGAGGCTGGAGCCTTTGCACTAGGTGTTGGGGGAGCAATCACAAACAAGAAGGCAATAAGTCAAGGTAAGTTCGAGGTTGTAACTGAGAATGTCAGAAAATTCATTGACATTGTGAAAGAGCATAGATGAGGGCTAATTTTGTCAAATTTACTCCAACAAAACAACTAAATCAGGGTCTGAATGGACAAGCGCATCGGAATGAATCACAATGACAGACGAATTACTCGAATTGATGCAAGAAAGAATCGCAATTGGTCTTGAGAGAGAAAAGACTAGAGAAGCAATCCAAGGCTGGGAGCGAACTGCTCTATTGATGCTCAAAGATGGTGCTGAATATCATTTCATCGTTAAGGACAATACCATAACCGTTCATCAAGGTGGTCTCGATGAACCTGATATGAAGATTCAAAGTGATGAAGATACTATTCGCAAATTATTCCTCGAAGAGATGAGTGCTGCTGGTGCGCTTTTAAAGAGGAAGCTTAAGGTTAAGGGTTCAGCCTCAGATCTCATGAAGATTAGACATATCTTCTGAGACCAAGTTTCCTTGGAGGTCCGTATTTGGACAACAATGCAGTGCAGAAGCTTACTGCAATTGTAGGTGAAGAATTCATTTCCACAAGAAAGGATGTTCTCCTTACATATTCCACCTCAGCTTCTACAAGTTACGACCCTGTGACGCCGGGAGCAGTAGTGAAACCTGCAGATACTCAACAGGTTTCAGAGATACTGAAAATTGCTAATGAACACAAGATACCTGTAACTCCTCGAGCGGGAGGTTCAAGCCTACAAGGTGAAGTAATTCCGAAAAATGACGGTCTCGTTATTGATCTGCTGCGATTAACAGGTATTGAAATCTATCAAGATCTTAGGTCAATCACAGTTGGAGCTGGAATCAATTTTGGCAAACTAGACAAATTTCTCAACCAGTATGATCTCTGGTTACCAGTATATCCGGGCTCATCTCTGTCAGCCACGATAGCTGGAAATGTTGCGGTGAATGGTTCAGGCTTTGGCTCTCCCAAATACGGTTGTATAGGGGAGCTAGTATTGGGTTTGGAAGTTGTACTGCCGAATGGCGAAATTGTGCAAACTGGTTCGGAAGCAAATCCCAACGCCCCAGGACCGTTTCTTCGTTATGCATTCGGTCCTGACCTAACGGGTCTATTTATTGGTTCTTTAGGTGTCTTTGGAATCATTACTAAAGTCTCTCTGAAGATCTTCAAGAGGATGCATCACTTCGATTACAACACATATGGTTTCGAAACTCCTCAAGAGGCAGAAAAATTCATTCTCCAGTGCAAGGAGAACGAAATCAGCGCAACTTGGATATCTATCTATGAAGGTCGAATTCTGGATTTCTTCCTTGAGATGGTCGGAGAAGAATATGGGGTCCCGCAACATGATTGGCCACCCATTACTGTTTCAATGGTGATTGGTCGAGTTCGTGAGGACCAACTTGTAAGTGATAGTAAAGCAGTCAAAGAAATCTGTGAGCAAGCTGGTGGGCATGTCATTGGCATCGTTGAACTGCCTAGAGAAGAATGGAATGATAGAATGCGTGAGTTTGTAAGATCATCATACATTCACGGATGGCATTGGCGAATTCTTTACCATCACCAGACAATATCACAGTGGCATAGGACACTTGAAGAAATATGGCCAATCTTTGATGAATTTGGAGTCCTAGGTCACACTGCGGGCTTTCAATCCGGTCATTCTTCCTACAATTATTATCCACAAATCTACTATGACCCTCAAGATGAAGAAGATGAGGGAAAAGCAAAGGCGGCGCATAAGGAATTAGTCAAGCGCTTATTCAAAACTGGAGCAGTCCCCTTCAAACTAGCACCTTACTGGGTTGATGGAATAACTGAGATGGAACCATATCTAGAATTTCTGAGAGGTCTCAAAGAAGCGCTGGATCCCAACAACATCATGAACCCTGGAACGATTCCTGGAATCGAAGGAGTGGAGTGAGAATGGATAAGAACATTATCACCGAACTCTCAAAGATTGTTGGAAATGAATATGTTTCAACTAAAGCCGATATTCTGCTTACATACTCCGTGACCGCATCAATGGCTTCCGACCCTGTAATTCCTGGAGCTATTGTGCGACCTGCAAATTCAGAACAGGTCTCAAAGATAATCCAATTAGCGGCGAAATATAATGTGTCTGTTACACCTCGATCAGGAGGTTCTAGCCTTCAGGAAGAAGCAATTCCTGAACCAGATGGACTTGTTGTAGAACTGATGCGTCTTGTTGACATCAAACTCTACAAAGAACTCAGATCTGTAACTGTTGGTGCAGGTGTAACCTATGGGGCAATAGAAAAATTCCTCAAAGAACATGACCTTTTCATTCCGGTTTATCCAGAATCATCTCTGATGTGTACTGTTGCTGGTCAAGTAGCTGTTAATGGAGCTGGACCGGGTTCTAGTCACTTTGGATGTACTGGTGAACTAGTTCTAGGGGTTGAGGTTGTCCTACCAGATGGAACAATAATCACAACTGGTTCCGAGGCAAATCCTTATGCTTCAGGACCTTACCAGAGATATTCATTCGGTCCGGATATTACAGGTCTTTTCATTGGCTCTTTAGGTAGTTTTGGAATTATCACAAAGGTCTCGATGAAAGTCTTCAAGAGAAACAAGTTCTATGATTACAATACTTATGGCTTCGAAACTCATGAACAATCCGAGCAATTCATGGTTGATATCAAGCAGCATGACATCAATGGAGTATTCACATCATTGTACGAAGGACCAGTGCTTGAGCTATTCATGGATATGATTGGAGAAGAATTAGGTGTTCCTAAGCATAATTGGCCTTTCAGTACAGTGTCCATGACAATTGGCAGTGTCAGAGAAGATTTGATGAAGAGTGATGCTGCTCTTGCGAAAAAGTTGTGTGAGAAACACGGTGGTCACGTTATAGGAATTTCTCAATTACCAAAACAGGAATGGAATGGTCGTTTCTGGTTCTTTGTTCGTGCATGCTACGTTCATGGTTGGCATTGGCGAACTTTGTATCATCACCAAACCCCTACCAATGCACACCAATCAATAGAGGAGATTCGTAGAGTGATGGACAAGTACGGATTCCTGGGTCACACTGCGGGATTCGTAACAGGGCATTCTTCCTTTAACGCATATCCTCACCTCTACTTTGATCCACAGGACCCTGAAGACGAACAGAAGATTCGGGATGCTCACAAAGAGCTAGCCAAGACGCTCTTCAAGACAGGAGCAGTTCCATTCAAAATGGCAGAATATTGGTCAGATGCAATTGAAGGAATGGACAATTACATGGCTCTACTTGAGCTAGTGAAGAAGACAATCGATTCACAAAAGATAATGAGCCCACGGAAACTAGGAGGTTTCTAATATGACTGAAGTCGACATGGAAGAACTGATGGAAAACCTAGCACAATGTAGAAGATGCGGCATTTGCCGAGATGCAGTTTACGAAGACAAGGGCTTTGATGGAATCTGTCCCGTCTGGAAGAATACTGCAGGTTTTGAAACAAGCTTCATGAGAGGGCGGATACAGATTGCCATCGCTCTAATTGAGGGAAGGCTTGAGAAGACAGAAGAAAATGCTGAATCTTTATTCTCTTGTACTCTTTGTGGTAATTGTACTTCCATCTGTGCTGCTGAGTTTGATCCTGCGCAATGCTTGGAATCAGTCCGCCACGTTCTCAAAGAGATTCCCAATGAGGTTCGAGATACAATCGCTAAGAAGATCCTTGAAAATAACAATCCATACGTGGAAGAGAACAAAACACGAAGGGACTGGGTGAAAGAGGTAGGATTTGATATTCCCTGTACTGGTGAAGTTCTCTACTTCACTGGTTGTACTGCAGGTTTCAAACTACCTGAAACTGTAATTGCTACTGCAAAGGTCCTCAAAGCGGCAGGAGTTGATTTCGCGGTTCTCGAAGACGAGCCATGTTGTGGTTCAGTAATGCTCCGAACTGGAATGGTGGAAGAAGCAAAGAAGAATGCAGAGAATGCACTTGAGATGATTGCTACTTCGAGTGCTAAGACAATCGTAGTCACCTGTGCAGGGTGTTTGAAGACCCTTCGTGAGGATTACATTGAACGATTTGGTTTTGACCTGCCAGAAGTATTGCACGTTGTAGAATTTCTCAAACCATTGATTGATTCAGGAAAACTGAAGCTCAAGAAGAGTGACGAGATAAAGAAAATCACCTGGCATGATCCCTGTCATCTTGGAAGAGCTCTGGGTGTCTATGAGGAACCTAGGGATGTGTTAAAGGCAATACCTGGAGTAGAACTTGTTGAGATGGAAACCAATAGAGAGGCTGCAATGTGTTGTGGCTCTGGTGGAGGTCTCCGCTCCTATGATGGTGATCTTGCAAAGAAGATTGCAGCTGACAGAATGCAAGATGCAGAAGAAATCGGTGTAGACATTTTAGCAACAGCTTGCCCCTTCTGTGAGCACAATCTCAAAGATGGTGCATCATCTATGGGTAGTACTATTCGAGTCGTAGATATTCTAGATTTTCTAGCTGATAGCCTTGAGTGAAATTAGATTGGGTCGGATAATCGTACAAACGTTTAGCAAAGAAGCCCCTTTACTATTTACGTCTTTGAAAATACAAGACTACAACAAGAACCCCAAATCCTCCCAGAACTCCTGCAGATAGACCATATACCCATTCGGGAGTAGTTACTGGTAGTTGATTGGGATCAAACAATGGAATATATGCCTTAACTCCAGCAGTCGTATCTTGTGCTAACACAAAGTTGGATGCTTGATAAGATAGGGGATTCATCCATTTTGTATAGTTATAGTTTGGTGGAACATGTCCTTCCTCGAAGATGTATTTTCCCCACATAGTATAGTTCTCCATTGAACCTTCATTCACTATGGTTCTATTGGAAAATAGATAAACAAACATTCCAAAATAGCTGCAGTTATTGGAAGTTCCGTCTTCATACATCTTTACAGCATTAGGCAACCAAGTGTAGTTCTTCAACATATCTATCGAATCTTCAATCGCACCAGTAATGTTATTGAAGTAGAATGCAGATATTTGATCAAGAATTGGTGGATATGTTCTATTGAATGCAATCTCAAGGTAGCCAAGTCCAATATTGAACCAAGATCTAGGATTAGGTAATAATATTGCCACTAATAGTTTCGCTGTTGCATTATAATCTAACCCAGCAATTGTGATATTGTTTCCTCGGAAACCAAAAATTTCTGGATACCCAATCGAGTATGCGGACGTTGGCATCGGCGTTGCAACACATAACATCAGAACAACCAAAGCCGCAATGGCGTAATTTGAAACTCTCAATTATTGATTCCCCGTTAGCTTCAACTTCGTCAATTAGACCCGGTCACTTTTTAGTGGTCCAATAACGTTTCGGTTCGCTGAATACATTCTTCAAGGTGTAAATCAATATTCCGTTTTGATGATTACATGAAAAATATCAAATTGTAGCGATGTTGCTTAAATCGACGAACTGCATCATTCCAAAATCAAGGATTCGTGAAACTACTTTTCGTACACAATGAATAGGTGGACGAAGGCCATCGCCAAAGACTTGGTGCCCATTTTTGGGCTTGAGGTCCACCCTCTTTTCTTTTAATCATGAGTGGTGCTCTTCTCACACAATGCACCAGTACCTTCCTGAACCCTAAGGTGGAAGATGAATCTCCTGCGACGGGACATTCATACGAACCTATGCACTGAGGATGCGTCGTTCCCACGACTCTTGGCAACGCATAGAGCAACGTGGCATTGACCTGTCGTCCAAGTAATACATACGTAACATAACTACATAAGTCTCCTGCCGGACCTAAGAATCGTCTAACTATTCTATATGTATAGAATAGTTTTTAAGAATAAGACGGGAAATCGGTAGAATAGTACTAGAGGTGGCACCGTTGAACGGAATTAAAGTAGCTATCGTCGGAGTCGGAAATGTAGCAAGCGCTCTCCTACAGGGAGTGGAATACTACAAGAACGCAAAGACCGAAGAGGAAATCGCTGGATTGAACCATCCAGATTTTGCAGGATATCACATTAGCGATATTCAGTTTGTTGCAGCATTTGATGTTGCAGATACTAAGGTCGGCTTTGACCTATCAGAGGCAATTTTCGCAAAGCCGAATAATGTTATGAAATTCAATGAGATTCCCAAGACAGGAATCAAAGTCTTGAAAGGACCTTTGCTTGATGGTGTCGATGACATCCTCAGAGCTCTAGTCAGCGTATCTGATGCAGCTGATGCAGACGTTGTCAAAGCCCTCAAAGATACTGGTGCAGAGATTCTGGTCAATCTTCTACCTGGTTCAGCTGAAGAAGCAACCAAGTACTATGCAGACATGGCACTGAAGGCAGGTTGTGCTTTCATCAATGGTGCCCCAATTCCAATCGCTTCTGATCTAGAATGGAGCAAGAAGTTTGAAGAAGCAGGATTACCACTTGTTGGTGACGACATTCAAGACCAACTTGGATCCACAGTTCTTCATCGTAGTATTCTACAGCTTCTAGTTTCACGAGGTGTAAAAGTCGACAAGAGCTACCAGCTAGATGTTGGTGGTGGAGCAGAGTCACTAGATTCACACTATCGAGGTAGAATGAGGAAACGTGGTGTAAAGAGCGAGGCAATCTCTCAGGACCTCCCATATGATGCACCCCTCGTTGCTGGTTCAAGCGATTATGTCGATTTCATGGACAATAGCAGGGACTCCTACTTCTACATTAACGGACGTCAGTTTGGTGGTGCTCCAGTTAAGATCGATATCAGAATGGAAGTCACCGATGGTCCAAATGCAGGTCCAATTTTGCTGGATTCAATAAGAGGAACAAAACTGGCTCTGAAGAGGGGTTTGGGTGGTTCACTCGAATCTATCTCAGCATACGGCTTCAAGATGCCTCCTACACCAACGACTATGTATAGAGCAGAACGTTGGGTCGAAGAGTTTCTCTTAGGCAAGAGAAAGCTATAGTCAAATCAACTGTGAGCTTTCGTGTAAGCATCAAGGAGAACTTTGAGCTTACTTAGGTCGGAGAGTACCAAGAATTCGGTTTCTTCACCCACCTCTTGCAAAATTTCGTTGAATGTTATGACACTGTGATAATCGTGCGTGAGTTCCTCTTTTTGTGCTTTAGTTCGAGCTTTGGGATCATACAATATGATTCGGCTCTCAGGATCAAAGTTGACAACTATACTTCTCTTGAGGTACATTACCTTCTTACACTTGGAACACTGGACACGATTTGCTTTTCCCGTTTTGAGTGCCTTGACAATTTCACGATCTTCGGATAGGTCAATGTGATCTATTACTTTGGCCTCGTAGACGGTCTTACACTTTTCACATTTAACCTCTACAATACTTGTTCGTGTCAATCTTGTCACCTAGAATAGTATGAAAATCCATGGTCAATCACTTAAGAGTTACGTAGTGGGTGATATAGTAGAATTACTCGGAAGTTGTATCTGTAATCTCTTCATCATCGCCAAGAATCTCATCTTCAAGAATATCCTGGAGATCATCTGATTCTTCACCCTCTGTCTTGCGTTTGAACAAGAAACCGGTAATCAGAGCTGTTAGGGCAATTGAAGCTAATACAATTGGCATAGACTCAAAGAAACCACCAACACTGTATCCGATTAATGCACCTGCAATTGTCACGGCGACCTTACCAATGAAGTAACTAATCGTAAACTTCACCGTATTGTATTTTGTAAGACCTACATAGACAATAAGTGGGTCATCTGGAACTG
>JAEOSL010000210.1 GCA_016840385.1 Candidatus Thorarchaeota archaeon
CCATGACAAAGGAGATGAAGATCGAACAATTGAGAGCCTCTAAACGCCCTGGATGGGAGAAGCTAGTTGAGGATGATGTTCATATTGACAGAGAGATTCACGATCCATGGGATGAAGATATAGTATGGCCTGGTTCTACTGACACGGGTGATGTCAGCTGGATTGCACCGACCATGGAGTTTGAAACTGCTACTACTACCCTTGAAGGAGCAAGTCATGATTGGCAATGGGTAGCTTGTTGTGGCATGAGCATCGGACATAAGTCTCTCATTTTCGCAACTAAGACCATGGCTGGTTCTGCAGTTGAACTCATCACAAAACCTGATTTGTTGAAGAAGATAAAAGACGAACATACCAAGAGAATGACTGGTAAGAAATACATCTGTCCAATACCAGTCGATGTCAAACCACCTATAGAGATTGCAAGAAAAGCCGCAGGTCTTGATTGATTTCAATTACTCGCGTCTTAATCGGGATCCAGAAATGATTGACGATAGTTACTAACCAATGTGAAAAATCTACTCAATAGAAGCGGGAAGGACAATCCACAATGAACAAGTAATGCTTATCACGGAAAATTCCGATTGCTTGAATTGTCGGGAAAAATAGTGATACAAAAAGCGTTTGTCATTCGGGACAATGGAGACACTCTATTTTCAGTTGACTATGCTGACGATGCATATGATGGGAGTAGTAATAAGTTGCCTTCATTTGTGCAAGCGTGCGTTGCTCTTTTTCATTCCCGCGAGAGCACAGCTCATGGAACACCTTACACACTGGACCATGGCGAGATGATTTGGGCTTACTCGTTCTTTGACTCATTTACTATTGTTCTGCTGATTACTTCAGATGAAGACATGGGCTCCTTGAAACGACGGATGGTGTCTCTTGGAAATGAACTAACGCGTTCGTATGGTAATGTAATCCAAACTTGGGATGGAAACATTGGAGAGATTCAAGAGATTGACGGCCTTGTGGATATGTACATGCGCTACGATTTCAATCGTTATTCCTCAATCCAACTTTCAGATATCGAGCGTATCGTTGATTCAGCAATCGAGAAATATGATCTGGCTTTTGCTGGTGTACTTGACGCATTTGGTTCCATGATAAAAGGGAACATCCCCGATAGCCATTTGTCGCGAATTCAAAATGAAATTACAAATGGTACAATAAAGTTCTCTGTAGATATTATTCCCACTGCTATGCAGATTAGAGGCTATACTCTTCAGTTATTAAAAGTTCAATCACTCACGGTAGCAACTGCTTCTCACAAAGATGGAAAACGAATTAGTGCAACTCAAGCTGCTAGTGAAATCGGTCAGTTCCTGGATGAGGCGATGAACTAGAAACATCTCACAACATTTCGAGAATCACCGAAATGTCTGTTCATTTCAAATAATCATCGGCAATTGACGACTTTCCATAACTAAATAAGCCAATTCTCCATCTAAATCACGGGAGAATATCTCGAAAAAAGTAAGATGAACCGTTGAACACCACTGGTCTACCTGATGATGAGTGCCTAGCTTTGGGTGTACTTGTTCGCCAAGGCCTCTGATGAGGACCAAGATTGAACGTGTAGCTTGTAGATATTTCTACGCGGATGGATTTGAAAATGAAAAATACAGTGGACTATAATCAAATAACAATTATCGGGGGCGGACATGCAGGTAGAGGACTCGCTAGCTTTCTATCTCTTCAAGATTTTAAAGTTATAATGTACAACAGAACAATCAGCAATGTTCATGGAATAATCACAAACGGTGGATTGGATGTCCACGGAATTATCTCTGGTCATGCATCAATTCCTCTAGTTACAGACAATATGCGTAGAGCATTGAAGGGTAGCGGCATTGTGATAGTTACAGTACCTGCCGATGCGCACAGATCCCTTGCTCATGAAATGGCTCCTTATCTTGTACCTGATCAACTAGTTCTGTTAATGCCCGGTCGTACGGGTGGATCACTTGAGTTTGCACGTATACTTGAGTCACATATGCACCTTGACGATATAATTCTAGGAGAAGCTCAGACGTTTAGCTTCATTTCGCGTACTTCAGGTCCAAGCTCCGTTCTTATATCTAAGATCAAGGACTGTGTGACCGTGAGTGCATTTCCAGCTTCATCAAATAGACGACTTCTTAGAATGTTAGAAAAAATCCCTCTTTGTTTTAGGTTGGCTTCCAATGTAATTGAAACCGGATTGAATAATATTGGTGCAATGCTTCATCCCACTCCAACAATTCTTAGTGCCGGTCTCTTAGAATCAAGAAAAGGTGGATACAATCACTATCATGATGCGATTTCTCCCACGGTTGGCAGACTGATTGAACGAATGGATGCAGAAAGAATACAAGTAGCTCTTGAGTTTTCATTACGGCCTTCAACTTTGTTGAAATGGCTTGAGGATGCCTATGGGGCTAAAGGCAATACCCTCTTTGACTGCATTCACAGTATTGACGCGTACGATGATATTGGAAGCCCTGCAACCCTTGCACATCGATACGTGTTGGAGGATATTCCAACGGGGCTCGTACCAATTTCATACTTGGGAAAGCTGGTTGATGTGGATACTCCAATAATAGACACAGTCATCGATATG
>JAEOSL010000211.1 GCA_016840385.1 Candidatus Thorarchaeota archaeon
TCAAAGACTGTTACAGAGTAACCATCGCGCGCAAGATCATATGCACATGCAAGACCAGCGGGTCCCGCACCTACAACAGCTATAGGTTTCTTCAGCTTCTTCTGATCAGGTTCGATTCGTTCTACCTTGACTTCACCATTATCACGTTCATAGTCAGCTAAGAACCGGTGAAGATTCCTAATACTGATAGCCTCGTCGTATTTTCCACGCTCACATTCTGTTTGACATGGATTTATACAAACCCGACCAAGAGTACCAGCGAAGGGGGAATTCTTGCGATACATCTCAAGAGCTTCATCAAACAACCCTTCTTTTGTGAGAGTGATAAAAGCTTGAACATTCACATGAGCGGGACATGCAATTCTACAGGGTGAAGTTCCCAGCTTGTCAATTGTGAATTTGTTTGGAACTGCTTGTGGAAACGGACGATAAACCGCTTTTCTTTCTGCAGTACCAAACTCGTACTCACTTGTTACACTCACTGGACAAACTGTTTCACAGTCCCCACAGCCATTACACTTGTCGACATCAATGTAACGCGACTTCTTTCTTACGTTTAACCGGAAGTTCCCCACATAGCCTTCAACACTATCAAGCTCGCTGTAAGTCATGAGATTGATCTTTGGATGTTGTCCAACCTTCGACATGATTGGACCCAGGATACAGATTGCACAATCATTCTGTGGGAATACTTTGTCTAGTAATGCCATCTGACCTCCAATCGTTGGACGACTCTCAATTAGGTGAGTTTCAAATCCAGCATTTGCCAAGTCAAGTGCAGCAGATATTCCTGCGACTCCACCTCCAATCACAGCGGCACTCTGAATGACATCGACAGCTTTTCGTTCCAAGGGCTCGAGATGCTTTGCTCTTTCAACAGCCATCTCTACTAGACCTTGAGCTTTCAAGGTAGCAAAATCATGGTCATCCATGTGTACCCAGCTGACATGCTCACGAAGATTGACCTGGTCATACAGATATCGATTCAGACCAGCTTCTTCGACACATGCCCTGAAAACTGGTTCATGGGTACGAGGAGTGCACGAAGCAACAATTACTCGGTTGAGTTTCTTTTCTTTGATTGCTTGCTTGATATTCTCCTGCCCATCGTCAGAGCATGCGAATAGTAAATCGACTGAATGTTCAACATCAGCTAATTTAGCAGCATATTTTGCCACAGCTTCACAATCTACCGTTCCTGCAATATTCAAACCACAATTACAAACAAATACACCAACACGTAGATCTTCGGTATCGCTCATCTACGACCACCTCCCATAATTTTCGCAACTAATTTGTCCGTCTTGATCGTGTGTAAATCAAGTCCGATTTCTTCAGGAGTATATCCAAACCCAAGAGCTATAAGCTGCGGGAAGTGGAGAACAGGGAGATCGAGATCATCCATTTCGAACTTACGCTTGATACTCCTCTGACCCATATCATGTTGAAGATGGCAGAGTGAACACACCGTCACAATTCCATCTACACCTGCTTCATTTGCATCAGAGAGTCTTTCATGAAGTACTCTATCTGCAACGTCGTCTTGGACTCCACGAAGTAAACCACCACAGCATCGGTGGCGTCCAGCATATTGAACACTATCTATACCAAACTGGTCAAGGAGCTCATCTGCAAAGGTAGGTCTCTCGGAATATTCGATGTTCAATAGCTCGTGAGGTTTAAGCATATGACATCCATAACGAAGTCCTATTGAAAGACTGCTGAGATC
Organism: Candidatus Thorarchaeota archaeon; assembly: GCA_016840385.1. The sequence goes on from JAEOSL010000211.1 coordinate 1,730, forward strand.
CCTTGTCGACTTTTCTTTTAGCTTGTCAGCACCGATATCCTTGTGAAGGAAATCTACCAAGTGTCGGGCTTCCACTTTTCCTTCATAGTGCAAACCAACACTTCGTAAAATATCATCGACACGCTCCCTCATATCAGGGTAGGTCTCGAGAACATGGTTCACACGTTTGTATGAGTGGAAGCATCCACTGCAAGGAGTCAAGAGATCAAGTCCCATCTCTTCAGCCTTTGCAAGATTTCTAGCAGCCATAGCAATTGATGTTGTAAGGTCTAAAGACTGCATCCAAAATGGAGCACAGCATGTTTCATTTGGAACATCAACAGTTTCTATGTTCAAAGTTTCTAAGACTTTTCGCGTTGCTGCTTCATATCCTAATAGAGACCGTCTTGTGGGAACAAGACAACCCCAAGCCATTGCCATTTTCATTTGGAAACTGCCCCCTTCTTGTTTGCTGCAATGACATCATTCAGTCCAGCAGCTCGCATAATTGCTCTGAGCTGTTCAACGTCAGGATCTTGAAGTGGAGGTAATCCGAGTTTCTCGCGCATTTTATCTACGAGTCCGGTTCTTGCAGTTACACGTCCATTCTCCATAACCATCTCAGCCATTTTGATATATCCTGGTGCAGCGTTTCCTTCCCTACTTGCCATGTTCCGAAGAACAGTTACAACATCTGTAAAGTTCACTTGCTGAACACAACGTTCCTCACAAGTAAAACAAGCAGCGCAGAGCCATATTTGGTCGCTAGAGAGAACCTCATCCTTCAGACCTAATAGGACATTACCTAGAACCTTCCTAGGTCGATAGTCTATCACTGACCCTACAGGACATCCACCGCTACACGCACCACATTTCAAGCATCGGA
>JAEOSL010000035.1 GCA_016840385.1 Candidatus Thorarchaeota archaeon
CCCTTCGATGTTATCGTTGTAGCCCTTCCATTTCTCAATTATTCATTAATAGAGATATCACTCATCAGAACATGGGTTAGCGAAGGAAATAGTCTACTCTATCTTGGAGACTGGCAAAGCGTCAACATTGAAGGTCAAACCACATTCAATGAATTGATGGATCCATGGGGTCTTGCTATGGACCTTGATGGAGCAAATGCTGCAACCTTCACAACTACTGATTTCAACGAACATCAAATATTGGAAGGTGTTTCCACCGTCCAAATCTCCGGCGGTGATTTTCTCAATATCACTGGTGATGCGTATCCGGTAGTCAATCAGAGTACCGATGTTATGGTTGGTGCATCAGAGCCTGGTTTAGGTCGAGTTGTAGTAATCGGGGATGTCAATATTTTCGATTACACTCACTTACAGCTAGAAGACAATCTTCAATTTGCTTTGAGTATCATCAACTGGCTATCTGCTGCAAATGCAGATGTCTTACTATACGTCAGAAACCATGACCTTGATACTCCATATAATGCACCAGCCGCTCAAGCATTGAACGACCTAGGTCTACCGTACCAAATTACATACATATCTGAATACATGAACCTTTCACTCTATAGTCAACAATGGAATCTTGTAATACTAGATAGTTGCTGGCCAGGTATTGGTCCATTTTTGGATGACATCTCAGCGTATCTGGATACAGGCGGCGAGCTGATAGTTTCATGGCACATGATGACTTCCTATCCTTCGGATCCATTGTACTCAAGGATTGGATTTGAATATGCAGCTAATTATCCTGACGAAGTACCATTCTATGTCTGGGAACCCAGTCATGGTGTCTTCAATTACCCGAATAATTATGGAGCATTGAACTTCACACCTGGTTATGATATTGGAGAAGAAGGAGACTTGATGACGGTATTCTCTAATGCTACTGCATTAGCAGGAATTACTGACACAAATCAACCGGGAAATGCTACAATTGTTTATGGTCTTGACGGACAAGTGCTTTGGAACGGGCATCTACTTGATGAGTTGACTGATGATCTTGATGATTCAACTTACATGGATGCGTTTGAGTTGTGGGAGAATGAGATTGCATTCATGTACTATGAACGTCCAATAATCAATCACCCAGATGATGTAACCTATGCAGTAACTGAAACTGGAAACGAGATTTCTTGGACACCAGCAGCACCTGCAGATCCATGGGAGTACATTGTGAGAGAAAATGGTTCAATCATTGAATCAGGTCACTGGAGTGGCGGCGCAATCACTATCAATGTAGATGGTGCGAACGTTTCCATTACGGAGTATGAACTCACAGTATTTGATATCCTTGGATACAGTGCTTCGGATATGGTCATTCTCAATGTGACTGCCGCTAGTACTACTACAACTACGACAACCGGTGGGGGATTGCCTATTGATACAACAACACTTCTCCTCATCGTTGCTGCAGTGTTAGTGGTAATCATCATCATTGTGATTGCCAAGAAGAGGAAATAATACAGATTAAATGGATGCTTTTTTTCAGCATCCATTGCTCTCTTTTTTTTGAAAACTAAGGTCATATTCTTAAATCACCGATTTATTCGTATCAAGAATCTTTGCAAAAACTACCGAAATGCAAGCAATACAACAACACAAAAGGGAAATAGACCCCTTCAGAATAAAAAGAGAGTCTGGAGGTTGTCTTATCTGAGTAAACAACGCCGCGGTAAAACTCCTGCTTACATGTCCTATATTCAGAGGATATGCGATTTAAGTAGGAGAGGAGATATGAAGACCGTAGCGGATATGATCAAAGGATATTACTCTGACAAAAACGAAAACCCGTGGCATAAGGTCAATAATAAAGTCCAGACGTTCATCAAAAAAGAAACATCAAAGGACAAACTATCAGAAATACTAATTCTTCTGAGAGCTGCAGTATTCAGTTCACTAGACATTCTGTCTTTCGGGTTGGTAGACGAGATTGGTACAGTAGATATCATCAAGGCGTTCACAACTGAAGAAACTTGGAAACTAGGAAGAAGAAATGCGCGAAATCACTGTTTGGATGTTGCAGACAAACTGATTGAGAAACGAAAGACTAGATACCTTACACCTTCAGCACTAAAACGGGACGGATTTGGATTCTTGGTTTCGAGAATTGAAGAGGCTCAATGGGAGCAATTCAAGAAAGCAAAACCGAGTGTGACCAAGAAAGAATTGGACCTTTCTAAACTGGAAAAATCAGTCATCGGTTCCAAATTTATGAGAGATCAGATGATTATGGAAACAAAGATTGATGCAAAAGATCCCCGAGCTGAAGCACTTCTAGAAGCATACGATCTTCAAATAGTCGAGATGGAAATCGATAGAAGTTCTATAATTAAACCTCCACCCCCTACTGAGCAAGTTACTCTGAATGGTCAACCAGTGTTCGATGATGATGAAGAAAAAGAAGAGAAATCTAAAAGAAAGGCATCCAAAGGAGCCCAAACTCCACTGACTGATTTTCTTTCTGAAGAAAAGAAAGCAATCAAAGCTCCTAAGAAGAAGAGTTCCAGGAAAAAGAGAGGTCTGAAAAAATGAGTAAGACTGCAAAGACCTCGAGCTACCATTCATTGGAACGCAAATTACTGAAACCATTACAAAAGATTGCGTGGGATATTGATTCTCCAAATATTGGAACTATGTATGATGCGGTGGGAAGACTTGCGACGGTTCAATTAAACCGACTACTCCTACCTAAAGCAATGGACCTTCTTGAATCCCCTGATAGAAATATCAAACAGGCAGCCTATACTACTGCAGGGAAGAATATGTATGGAGTATACCTCTCCGAGTTCACTCATGCTTTGAAGGAGATGAATCCTGCTGAAAGAGAACAGATACTACAAGGAATTCATGAGGCTTTTTCACACAATGGGGGACCAACATCAGTATCAGAGCAAAAGAACTGGATAAAATCTCTTGAAACACTTGGTAAAGAGCATCAGCCCTCTGTATTTGGTTTAATGATCGGATTGGGTAAGCCTGGTAAGACGTGGGTAACAAGGCAGATTCGTGATGATATCAAAAGAATAACACTTGGAACTGTACCACGAATTATCCTGTTTCCAGAAAGTGATAGGAAAGGTCTGATTAAATTGCTATGCGATGGAGCAGCAAAGAAACGAAGAGACCTCCTTCCCTATATTTGTGGAATTGTCGATGACAAGACTCTCAAATATCTGGCGGTATTCATACGAAAGAGTGAGTGGCAAGAAAGAGTAGAGATTGCAGAAGCAGTAGCAGTCAATGGTATTAGATCGTCTACAGGATTGATAATGGAGCTAGTAGCGGATTCCAAGTGGCAAGTAAAACAAGGATTGCTTGAGAATCTGAATCTGGAAACTTCCAAATTATCACCATTGCTTACTGTTCTCAGTCATTTGATGGCGGAAAGTCATTCAAGAGTTCGAGCTCAAGCTGAGCGAACATTGTTACTTCTAGGAATTACTGCATGTGATGGGTCTACGCTTAAGGAACAGAGAAAACGACTTGAGAAGAAGTATAGAGGTCAGCTACTCAAAGCGACTCGGACAAACAAAGACATCAATGTTGAGTGGTTAGGAATCGAAAGAGACCCCTCAGATCCAATGATAGATATCATGAAGAAAATCGCACCAATTGTTGACCAACCGGATTCGAGTGATTCAACTGGTCCCGAAGGTGTGAGTTTAGCAGATTTTTCAAAAGAAGAGAAAGTGGAACCTCCAAAGGATGAGGAACCACTAAACGAGGAGGATAAGTCAACTCTATTGTCTGTACTCCTTGGAGCGCAGAAAACGTCCGAACCTGTAGCTCCTATAATTATTGACGATCCGAGTCCTCAGGAATATGATCCAACAATTCCCTATGCAAGTCGTTTCATTCTTATCCTACAGAAAGCTTCAGAGGAAATAGGAAAGGACGTCCCGATTGATATGCTTCAATCTGAATGCAAAAAAGCTGGATTGACTATTAAAGAATTCAAGAAAGCACTTGCAGAATTTGAAGAACAGGGAATCATCTATCAATCCAGTAAGAAAACAGTGAGTTATGCTGATATGGAATTGTAGTTCTTCATCTAGTAAGACTAATGAGCGGCTTCAACACCTAGTTATTACACCGGAGCTGAAAAAATGGTTGAAGATATCCTGATAAAAAATGGACTTGTTGTTACAGCTGACAAAAGAGGTACGATATTTGAAAATGGATACATTAGGGTCTCTAATGGAAAAATAATCGAGATAGGCTCTGGAAAACCCCGAGGTTCAGCTGATACAACTATCGATGCTTCAGGATGTGTTGTCATTCCTGGATTGATAACTGCACACACACATCTCTACGGCATCCTTCTTCGCGGGGCTTCGTTGAATATCGAACCCCCAACTGATTTTGCTCAGGTGCTTCAACGCGTGTGGTGGCCAGTTGATGAGGCCCTTACTGTGGAGGATGCATACGCAAGTGCACTCTCAGCTTCAGCAGATATGTTGCGTAACGGGTCAACGTTGTACGCAGACACATATTCTGGACCCAATTCAATTGAGGGAAGCCTTGAAGCAATTGCTAAGGGCACAAGAGAAACAGGAATGCGAGGTATTGTTGCATTTGAGATGACCGAACGAAACAATCCAGAGGAGGCTCAGAGAGGTCTCCGAGAGGGAATCAATTTTGTGAACTCGATTCAAGATGATGACTTAATATACGGAATGATGAGTCTCCATGCTTCATTCACCGTTGGTGATGAGATTGTTACCAAGGCGGTAGAAGAAGCAAAGACTCTAGATATTCCAATCACAATTCACACTTCAGAGGGTTTGGTGGACCTTTACCACAATCTGGAAGCTTCTGGTGAACGTACAGTTGAACGCTTGCATCGACTTGGTGTCTTGGGTAAGAAGACCGTTCTTGCTCACTGTGTACACGTCAATGGACATGAAATGGACTTGATTGCGAAGAGTGGATCATCGGTTGCACACAATCCAATGAGCAATATGTTGAATGCTGTTGGAGTATCTCCAGTACCAGCAATGCTCGAAAGGAAAATCACTGTCGGTCTTGGAAATGATGGCTGGATTTACGACCCCTTTGAGAACATGCGTTGTGCCTTGACAATTCATAGGCTAGCAAGTGGAAATCCAAGTGCAATTGGACCGGATGAGATATTCAAAATGGCTACACTTGATGGAGCTCGTTGCTACGGACTTGAAAAGAAGGTTGGGAGTCTAGAGAAGAACAAGTTTGCAGACATTGTAATATTGGATGGTTCCAATGTTCCAACTCCGTTGACAAAGGAATCTGTAGTTGGACATCTCTTGAATACTTTCAGTGGGGGAAATGTTAGAGACGTATTTGTTGGTGGCAAACAAGTGATTCAAGATAAACATCTAACCTCCGTGTCAGATGATAAAGTTGCTCAGATATCAAGAAAATGTGCAGAGCGACTATGGTCGCGTTTGGGCTGCTAGATAAACAGAGTTTTCAGGGAGTAAGTATTCGCGGCAATCAGGTGTAGAGACTGTATCCTAAGTTAACCTTTGAAGACCCAATATTTGATGGACATATCCATGTTGTTGATACTGAAGCACTAGACACCTTAGTTGATGTTGGAAATGAGTATGGTGTTCAGAAATCTCTGCTAATCTGCCATAGTCTTGAATCTAAGAAATACGCAGAAGAGAAGTACCCCGATCGGTTCATCTTTGCCAAGTATTTCTCCGGTTCGATACGCTTTACTTCTGGTGTTGATTACTTGATCAAGGAGATTGGGACTCTCAGGGAAGAAGGTTATCACCTAGCAAAGATGCAGTCAGCTCCTGTTATGAGAGGACGAACTTCTGCATCACCTGAGCATCTTAGAATGGATGACGACGATATGGCTCCATTTTTTGAAGCGATGAAAGACGAAGATATTCCATTCTTACTCCATCTTTCAGATCCTGACACATACTATGCCGCAAGATATACGGATCCCAAGTACTTTACTTCGAAAGAGAGAGACCTCAATGAGCTTGAAGGAGTGCTAAAAAGACACGGTTCAATGAAACTTCAGTTCGCTCATTTTGCTGCACAACCAGAGATTCACAGATTAGAAAATCTAGCTAGATGGTTTGATACATATCCCAATTTCAACATTGATACTAGCTCTGCTCGATGGAATTCAAGAGAACTAAGTAAAGATCCAGAAAGAGCAAGGGAATTCTTCATCAAATATCAAGATCGTATCATCTTTGGAACAGATTGTGTGTCGTGGGCACCAGATAGGGATTACTTTAAGGGGAGGTATCTAGCACTAAGGCTTCTCTTTGAAACTGAAGAAAAGAACATACCCCTACCTTTCACAGATTCTGACACTGTTCATACTGGTGGAACTTTCATCAATGGATTAGGTCTTCCTAAGGATGTACTTCAAAAAATCTACTGGGACAATATTCATGCTTTCTTCTCAGAATATATGTAGACTCAGCGTTTTCCAAATTGTATTTATGGGTATTTTTCACAATAGATAGTACTAGGATGGAGGGCTTCAAATTGAAGAAAGCAGTGGTTCTTAGTTTCATAATTATATCATTACTAGTAACGAGTTCCCAGACCTCTGATATGGCTGGAAATCAACTAATTAGTATTGCAAGTTTGGCTGACAATCAGGTGCCAATTGTCAATTCACCAGTCGATATTATCTATGTTGAAGGCAGCACAGGGCATAGCATAACATGGGAAATATCTGATGATAATCCAGCATACTGGGTCACGACAAGGAACGGAGAGTACTTTTCAGGAGTAGCTTGGGACACTTTGAATGAAACCGTTATAGTTGATGTTGATGGTCTTTCAGTAGGAAACTATGAGTTCATGATTTACGCATGCGATGGCATCTACAATATTACAGATGTTGTGCTAGTATCAGTATTATCAAGTGATATTGAGGTTCATGCACCCATCTCGATAGGTAGCAATACTCAGTTTAACACCACAGCTCAGTCTGAAGGTTGGATTGGAAATGGTACTTCCACCAATCCCTATATTATTGAGAAATTGTATATTGAAGCATTATCCGACTGTATTAGTATACATGGAACCACAGTTCATTTCGTTATCAGAAATTGCACATTTGTCAAAACGGGTACAGACAGTGGAATCGGTTTGGACTTTCAAGTCATAGAGAATGGCAATGTAGAGAATTGTACGTTCGCAAATCTATGGGTAGCAAGCATTAATTGGTTCATCTCAAATTGCACATGGAAATCGAACTCGTTTGGCAACCTCGCAGATGGTATCTGGCTTAATGATGCAACAAGCTGCAATATCACCAACAATTGGTTCACAAGTGGAGGAATCAGTATCTCCGGATATGCACCATCAAATTGGATTCATCAGATTTCAGGAAATACAATTGATGGTAAACCAATCGGATACTTTGAAGGATTGTCCTCACTTGATATTGTTGCTGACGATTATGGTCAAATTATAGTAGCAAATTGTGTTGATGTAGACATTCTCAACGGGAATTTCTCAAATGCAGGAAGTGCAATATCAATTGGACACTCTAATGCAAGCGATATATGGAATTGCGGAGTTCAGGGTGGACGATTTGGGATCTATTTGGAAAGGACTCGAGGTGCAAGCATCAACTATTGCCGCATTGATGGTTCAGCCGAAGTTGGAATGTACATCAATGAAACGGTTTCAACTATAGTCGCTAGCAGTACAATTCAGAATATCGGGTTTGTGGGGGCCCAGATAGGAATGTGTCTTGATACAGCAATCATCCAAACTGTCGTAGAAAATTGCGGTGATGCTGGCATCATATGTTACGACACATCAAACGTCTACATCTCGAATTGTACTATTCAGGAGAACAATAATGGTATCATCATAGGTGGTTGCCCAAATTCACTGTTAGTCTTGAATAGAATTCAATATAATGATGAATACGGTCTCTGGATCCAATGGGCTAGTGACAATCTAACAATTTATGAAAATGAGTTAAGATTCAATGGTGTTGAAAATGCATACGACGATGGAGTAGATACATCATGGGATAATGGATACTCAACTGGTAACACATGGTCAGACTACGGAGGAGTAGGATTCTATTATGTGCCAGGTTCTGGAAATGGAATCGACCACTATCCGAATGCAGTGGATGTTTCCCACGGAATAGAAGTATATGATACTGCGGACACGTCATATACCGTTGGCACAACAGGACATTCCATAACATGGGAAACAAATTGTACGCATCCATCTACGTACTCAATCTTCAAGGATGGAGTAATACAGATAGAGCAACTTTGGGATGGTTCGTCAATAGTATACGGCATTGACGGTCTAACGGTCGGTGAATATAATTACACATTGGTAATAATGGATGCCTTCAGTGATACTGCATCTGATACGGTATTTGTCACAGTAATTCCAACAGATCCCACAATCATTACAAACACGACAACTACTACTACGACTACTAATGCTACAGATCCAATTGGTATGCAAGAGATTACACTAATCATCTCAATTGGTTCAACGGTTGTAATTGCAATCGTGGTAATCCTCATAATAAGATCAAAGAAGGGTGCAATGTAATTTAGAAAAGGATGGAAAGGCACGTTAGTGCACCATCACATTTTTCGAATTCACTCATATTCAGGTGGACTACCTCGAAACCTGATTCTTTCAGAAGTTCTGCGGTCTTCTTGTGTCGATGGGACATTACGATAATATCATCTATTGCCACAGTATTTGCTGAATGAGACTCCTCATCAGGAAGAACGAATTTTGTGTAGGGCTCCAAATATTGATTTCCAGCATATCTCTCATTAACTAGGACGCTGTTCTTTCCAAGGTAAGTAAGATGACTCTTGATGTGCATGATTGTCAAATCTTCAATACAATGTACTGGAACCTTTAGCCACTTTTCCATCTGCATTGCACCCTCGTTATTGCTCCTTTTTGTAATGCCACAAATTAGAGAGTCAGGGAGATGAATGACATCACCACCTTCTAACGTACCAGGGGCGGTTACAGATTTGATCTCCTTGAATTCAGAAAGGACCTCTTCTACCCGTTGACTCTCTCCCCTACGACTCTCTTTAGCCATCCTTGTAATTATTGCACGATTTCCATGGACAACAACAGTGTCTTCTACAAAACAAGCATCGGGGTATACATTGTCTGGCTCAAGTTCAATCAGGTCTATTCCAAGGTCAGCAAGAGTTCGACGGTAGGTCTTGTGTTGTTCTAGTGCAAGTTCCAAGTTTAGAGTGTGATGGAGTGGATGAGATGATAAACATCCCTTGAAATTCGCACCTGGTGGACGAACAATAGCACGTTTCAACATAGAGAGGACCTCACTTCTTTCGTCGGGATTTCCGCCTATTAAAGAATTCAGTCAGTTCGGTTTGATGAATCGGTGCAAATCTCCATCCTTTTCCTTTTGAATGTCGAACAACAACATCCTCTTTCTCCATATTACGAAGATGATATGCTACTGTTGCTTGAGTAACTGGTAACTCACCAGCAATGATAGACGTTGACTTCCACTTCTCAAAATCTAGTGCATCAATTATCATAGAACGTGTAACAAGCCCTCTGCGTACATTTCTCAGTCGCAATAGATAGGCAAGTCTATGAATTAACAATTAGCTACTCTCAATATCATTTAGGAACAAAGGACTTTGTGTCTTATGGTTACTTCAATGATTTACCAATAAGATGAACGAAAGCAGCTGGTTCGCTTCCTTCGGTAATAGGACGAATTCTATAGTTTGGATATTTGTGACTTAATTTTGCAGCGACACGTGTGCCCATCAATTTCTCAGAAATACCTGCATTCTTACCACGCCAGAGATAGATTGTTTTGGATTCATGAACAATGAAGACGAGAACTTTGTTTGTATCTATTTGTACAACATCGCTCTCAGATTCGACCATCTTAGCCTGAATGATTTCGAACGCTTCAACCATGATAACAGTCCCTGCATCTGATTTGAAATTCGCTCTTAATAGCTTTCGGTGCAAGTACCATTACTATCCAAAATAGCGTTAAATACATCAATCGTTGAAGAAAACGAGTAAGTTATCATACACGGTTAGAAATGGAACTTATACAAAAACACCTTTGGAGTAGCCGCCATTGTCTGACGAAGGAATCTCTAAAATCAAGTTTATTGACAAGGATAGAAGAAGGATTGAAATTATCCTTGGAGGATTATCAGTAGAATTTCCGCTCAATGCAATACCAGACCTAGTGTACGAGGCAATGGCAGATGCAGTAAATAAATCAACAGAGACTCCTGAAACACTGACTGAACTCTATGTATCGACTCTGATGAAACCAACTGTTTCTTCACTGAATGCTTCGAATATTTTTCCAATAAACTCAGCAAAGAAAATCGCACGTCTTACCTTAACAGATGATGCTCTTGAAGATTCCATTCACGAACTTGAAGGTGCAGAACTTTCCTTTCAAGGAAGACCATTCGAAGAAACCATAGACGAGAGAATCGAACTATACCATAAGATGATGCTTGATGATAAGAAGATTGATAGATTCAGATTAGGTTCAGTCGAAATGTATGGAGACAAAACATACCACAATATCCTCAGAGATCCTAGAGTAACTTTGAATATGTTCTGGACTCAGGAGAAAGAACCTCAAGCACAGAGCTATCAAATAAATTGTATAGCTGAGGTAGTTCCTCCGGGAGATCCATTTTTCAAATACATGAGACTGATGCGTCGACTTTTCAGCAAGACATTGATTGATTTGAGAGGTAAATCAGATTATGTCTGCGCATACAAATTCTGGGTATGCGAAACCAAGGACAAATCACTTGCGGAGAAAACTGGTTTTGTTCCGAGCTAGTAATTAGTCACTCGTAGTAGTTTTGCAGGTAGCTCATCTATTGAGTCGATGTCAAGTACAACACCATGTCCTTTCCTAGCCAGGGATTTTGCAGCCTGAGGATTATACTCTCCAGTGGGACATAACACTATCAACTTGATACCCAACGGCTTCATCTGCTCAACAAGATCCTCACATATTTTCTGGTCGCTCAGATACATATCAGTTGCAAATATGAAGATCTTCTCCTTAGCTTTCGAATCCTCGAAATTTCTAAGAGCTAATTTGATAGATTCCTGACCGCCAGTTCCACCACCTGCTCGAGCCTCTAAGAGATCAGCTGCAACTTTCTCCACCGCAATTGTTCGCTGTGCAATTTCTTTCACAACATGTGTTTCATGATCAAAGAGAACCACTCCAAAGTCATCTTTCTTGATTCCATAAAGACCAGCCATTACAGATATTGCCAGCATCCCTAATTTCTTCGGAGCATGCATTGAACCGCTCTTGTCCAGTGCCCAGTAGAATGCTCTGTGTCCTTGATATGTTTCAGTCACTAGGAAATCCGAGGTTTCGATGACTTTGAAACTGGTCCGACCCTGGGAAAGTAAAGCATCTACGGTCTCTTCAAGATTGATCAGATCAATATCATCACCAATACGAAACGGTCGTACAGTTGTTGATTCTTGTATCCCTCCCAGCATGCTACTTCCCATAGTCTGACGAGCGTATCGCATCCCTAAATCGATGAGAAGACGCTTGGAAATCTCCATTAATCGTTTCTTCAAGTCAGGAGGAAGTTCATCTCTGTAGGTGTACCAAATTTTAATGATGTTTGTTGCGGGACCCCCAAGAAGTCCACCAAATGCTAGATCAGCACGGCTCTTGTCTGGTTTGCCAGCTCCAGGTCCAGTTCCTTGTTGAGCACCGTAACTAGGGCGTCCATATTGGGGTCTCGTTCCAGACCCTGCAGTACCTAGTGCTGCATGAAGATCCTCATGGGCTACTGCCCCAAGAGCACCTTGATTTCCTTGTTGAGCAGCCATATCACCAAGCTGACGTAATTGATGAGGGGAAAGACCTGCTGAAGACATGAGATTATGGAGTCGGTCAAAATCATTCACTCCAGCTTGAATCAGTTTCTTAATGACTTCAAAAGAGGGATTGATTAATTCTAGAATTTCCTCTTCAGTCATATTGAGGCGTTCACCAGCATCCCTGATTGTTTTCTCTGATGGAACTTGGCCCAATCGAGAGGCATGCTTGACAGTTTGTCTGAGATGTGATTTAGTAGGAGATTTTTCAACAGCACCATCAGCCAATTTCTGCATAGCTTTATCCCATTGTTTCTTAGTGTCTGAACTTGGAAGATTCTTCTCATGTGGTTGGTTCTGTGCCAACGAAGATCTCAAGAAATCAGATGGGGAAGACCTTGAATCAGCATTGTCCAGTAGACTCTGAGCCTCTTTCTCTACAAGACTCTTCCAGCTCTCATTCTGTCGTGCATTTTCTGCTAGCTGACGCATATCCACATTCTGGTCAGCACCTGCATCATATTGCTCATCGTACTCCTTAAGCAAGTCATCCATTATGTCTCTACCAGTAGATTCCTTGATTTTCTTTGCAAACTCTGCAGCATCACTAAGTGAGAATTTCTTAGGAGCGTCTTTGATGTGCTTGTCAATATTGTCAGGAACTCTTCCGAGTTCTCTAGCATAATCAGCAGCTTCACTGAGGTCATCAAGATCATCCTGTAATTTCTGGTCCATTGCTTTCTGTTGGTCTGGAGTCAGAGTTGCCATCTCTTCCATATGACGCATTGCACGTGCTGCTGTAGAGGTGTCTCGCTCGGATAAGTCAGAGAATTTCTGCTCAACATCCTTGTCACCCCTGAGAGAACTGGCTGCAATTTGCTCTGCAGCATTAGGTGAATCGCACACCTGGTCAAGACAATCAAGGACCTCAGAGTTCTGCATATCTTGTGACGATAGGTCTCCAAATTTATCCATTAATTCAGAAGCAGCTGTTTCTTTGAGCTCATCATTGCTGGTGATTCCTCGAAGAACTATTTCTCCATCTGTCAAGTAATCTTTGGAGGCATTATAGAGGGATTTATCCTCCTGTTTTCTGAGTTCCAACAGATACTCATACCCCGCCTCCACTTTGTCTTTCTTGATGACTTTTGCAAGCTCCTGCTCTCGTTTGATTTGCTCCATGACTTTCGCTAAAGCATCGGTCTTCACCTTTGTAACCTTAGCCTGGACAGCTTGCTGGTCGTCTTTCTTTATTTCTTTCTCACGCCCAAGTAAGATATCTTCTGCAATCTCACGCGCGATTTTCTGATCTTTCGGGTAAGTTGTATACACCGCAGAATCGAGAAAATCATCCAAGGTCAATTTGCCATTTCGAAAGAATCTGGCAGAGAGTAACATTGGAATGGATTGCGTTTGCCGCACACTGGGCTTCTTAGTAACGTCTTTTCTTGCACGCATTCTTTTTGTAAATTCATGTGCGAATTGAGGGGCGTTACTAGGCAATGGGGCAATCTTGGGCTGAGTTGCCATAGTGATTAGCTCCCCAGACTCCTCCTCACTAATGCATTAACCGCAGGTTCTGTATCTATTCCGGGTCGAAACCTCAATGCTCCTACAAGAACGTAGGTCGCAGCTTCCGATAGAGTTGCATGAGTCACACTCTTCTCCTTCTTCCGCTTTGTCATCTCTGCGGAGAGCCGCGCAATTGAGATACCTGCACGAATACTGGCTGGTATTTCGATGTCAGTACTGACACGTGTTGCTGACACAAGACCATAGATTCTCTCAAGGGTCGCATCAGAAATCGTGTATTCAGGACTGTTCATCTTGATGATTTCCAATTCAGTTTGCTTTCTTGGATAACCAAGTTTAATCCAAACACGAATACGATCTCGAAGGGCCTCACTCAATCGATGAGCACCTGACATCTCTTCTGGATTCATCGTTAAAACTGGAAAGAATCCTTCTTCCGCTTTGATTCTGCCTAATCTCTGGACACTTATCGAGCCTTCTTCAAAAGGATCGAGCAGAGAGTTCTGTACGTACTCACTCAATCGGTTGCCTTCGTTGAGACCAAACACTCCACCGTTTACCATTGACTTGAGAAGTGGACCCGGCTCAAAAGCATCAAGACTAAAACCCTTGTTTAATACAATGCTCGGATTGAACGCACCGGTAAGATGAGATGGTCTTACTCCTTCATCTCCCGTAACCCAGTAGAGTTCTCGACCGGTCTTCTCTGCATACGCACGGAGAAGCAGCGTTTTTCCTGTACCTGGCGGTCCAATGATACCAGGAATTAGGTTTGCGTTCTCGCAATCTTCAAGAACATCAAAAGCATCAGAATATTGTTCCTTGAGTACAATCTGTACCTTTTCCTTCTTGGCAGCTGCTAAGCGTGCCTCAAAGTTCTTTTTGAATTCTGCCATTTCACCTTGCATAACAATAGCCCCCCATTGTTAGTGATTGGGAGTACCGTTCTAGGGTATATAATTACCCCTCATATTTCTTGAGTGATTACATAAGGGTTGCTTATTCCTCTGGATTCATCATATCTTGCTAAGTTCTGGATATGCAAAGAGCGCCGGTGAACCTCCGGTGTGCCAGAATACGGTATGTTCGTTCGTTTTGATATCGCCGTTCATTGCCATCCTCATGAGTGCGAGTCCAGCCTTCCCCGTGTAGACAGGATCAAGAAAGATACCATCCATCCTTGCGAAGGTATCGATTGCAGTTCTCACACCATCAGTCATGATACCATATCCAGGTTCGAGAAAAGTATCATCAATGTTGATCTCTGGTTTGAAGTCACCAACCTCAGGATACTGATCAATCACACGGTCAATCTGATTCTTCACGCGCTCCTTAGCTTCATCAGCTTCACTGAGAACACTTACACCAATGATGTCAACTTCCATGTCAAGCATGTGTGCTCCAATGATGAGACCTGCAAGAGTTCCGCCAGTTCCAACAGACATCAGAATCTTGTCTGGAGTGAATCCAATGTTGTCAGTTTGCTTCTGAAGCTCTTCCAATGCTGCAGCATAGGAGATTACACCAACAGGCATTGTAGCACCAGCTGGGACTGCATATGGATTCAGACCGAAGTCCTTCAGGGTTTCAAGTATCTCATCAAGTCTTGAGTGCATGGTCATAAGATGATCATCGGGAAAGAACTTGATTTCAGCACCAAGCATACTGTTTAGCAGAAGGTTCCCAGTATAGGTTTCGGGCTCTTCTCCAGCTAGCAACAAAATGCATCTCAATCCGGCCTTTGCACAGACCACTGCTGTTTGGCGGCAGTGATTGCTTTGGAGACCTCCAACAGTGACAATAGTATCAGCTTTGTTTACTCGGGCATCACCCAAGACAAACTCCATCTTCCGGGTTTTATTACCACCAAAAGAATGTCCTGTGAGGTCATCTCGCTTAATCCAGAGTTCGTCTAAACCTATCGAGTCTCCCAAGTGTGGTAATCTATGAAGAGGAGTCGGGAGGAACGCCAAATCTTCACGGGGTATTTTATCGAACATTTCAACCAGATGCTCCAGTCAAATATGATACAAGTATCAACAAGAGTGCGGTCAGGATTCCAGCAAACAGAGTCTTCGCGCCATAGGACCACATGTTCTTCTTTGATACAGCTCCCAAGAAGAGACCTAGGACAAAGAGTAGTAACATGCAGATGATGATTCCCATATAGAAAGCGATGCGATAATCAAGGAGCCCAGATGGAACAAAGAACAATGGAGTTATCACGAGGAAACCAGCAACAGCTGGAGAGGCCCCATCGACTATTGCTACCACGATAGAGGTTGTTCTACTTGCCTTCGCATACATCGACTCACTCATGTCAGTCAGCATGGCTTTTCCTAAATCATCCACTTCACGGTCCCGCTCTGCACTTTCTGCAAGATAGGAGCCGCTAAAGCCGGAAATAGCCATTGCAATACTAGTTCCTGCTGCAGCTAGTAAGATTGCATTGAATCCCGGAGTATAATTTAATGGGTCAATAGTGAATAGACCACCTAAAATAAGTCCGAGCATCGTCAATGCCCCGTCAAATGCGTTCATCGCGAGATAGCGACGTGCAATCTCAACTCCATGTGTGAGTTCAAGAGCACGCATTATTCGCTCGATCCGCCCGCCTTCCTCGGCGGGTAATAGTATGTTATCATCGTCAGATTCGGTCACAGAGGTTACTCCGTGTAAGGATAATCGGTCTTTCTAAGGGGTTAGTTATAAGTTAGATGGATTGGAGGTATGAGTAAATTTGCAGACATAGAGGTTTCAAGTCTTCAAACGGATTTTGATGTATTCGCATGTAACATCAGCCGCACGCGGTTACGAGGAGAGGCACTTTGTCTGAAGAAAATAAGGTGTATACAATCTTTGACAGACCCTATGGACTTAGATTCATAGGACTGATACAGATGGCTTTTGGATTATTTGGACTGTTAGCAACTGCTGGAATAGTTGGTGCTATTCTTATTGGTGGACCAGGGATTCAAGATGGGATGGGATACATCTACTCCATTCTAATCTTTGCTGGAGTCGCATTACCCTGTCTACTCATTGGCAACTGCATGGATGACCTACGGAGGTTTGCTGTAATTACACAGATTATCTAGTCTCGAGTAGATGATGTGGTTCATTCAGGTACCTCGAAGAGATCGATGAGCCTGAATCGCTCCACATCAACCAATCCCAGGTCAGTAATCTTCAGTTTGGGAATAACTGGTAGTGATAGGAAAGACATTGCCATGAATGGCTCATCAAGTGGAGTACCCAGCTTGTGAGCGGCTTCCTTCAAATCCTTCAACTTCTCACTGACGTGCTCAATTGGTTGGTCACTCATTAGACCTGCAATTGGTAAGGGAAGAGAATCCAGGACTTCACCATCTTTCACAACTGCAATGCCACCATGCATTCGAACAATTTGAACAGCTGCTGCTATCAAATCTTCATCATTTGTTGAAACTGCTACAAGATTGTGACTATCATGTGCTATTGATGATACCATGGCACCCTCTTTAATTCCCATTCCTTTGACAAATCCTACCGAACGTGGTTCTGATGCATTGTGACGTTCGATGATTGCAATCTTTGTTATATCATTATCAATATCGGGGACTACCAGTCCATCAACTACTTTTGGTTCTTCTATAAGTCGATCTGTCATAATTTGGTCCTTGATCATTCCTATGACATTCATATGAGAACCTCGAGCTTTAACTTGGAAGTCTTCAGGCTCAAGGTACTGAATGTTGATTGAGCGTCGCAATCGTGGTTGTTCCTCAATTCCAAATTTATGAACCATCTTACCTTTCTTTGCTACGAGAGTCCCCTGTTTGTAAACCCGTTCGACATTGATGTCCTTCAAATTATCTAGAACCACAAGATCAGCATGATAGCCTGGAGCTACTGCACCAATGTACCTGAGACCGTAATGTCTTGCGGTTGACAATGTGGCTACTTTGATCGCGATAACAGGATCAACGCCCATTGCTATTGCTTCACGAACCATACTGTCGATGTGACCTTTTGTTATGAGGTCCAGAGTATTTCTATCGTCAGTTACAAAACTGCAACACATGGAAGTCATTTCATTGATTAGAGGTCCTAAAGCTTTGAGGTTCTTTGCTGTTGAACCTTCACGAATATGAATATGCATACCACGAGCCAACTTTTTCTTAGCTTCCTCAAGTGTCCAACATTCATGTTCTGACGTGATTCTTGCGGATGCATACGCATTCAGATTTAAACCATCAAGTTCAGGTGCGTGGCCATCAATACGCTTCCCCATTCTTAGGGCTACTGCAATTTTATCCAATACTTTGGGGTCTCTGTAAATGACTCCTGGATAATTCATGACCTCTGCAAGACCTAACACATAATGCTCAGTAAGTAAGGGTTTGATATCAAGAAAGTCCAGAGCAACGCCATTTGTTTCAAGATCAGTTGAGGGTACACAGGATGGAATCATCATATAGAACTCAAGAGCTCCACCTCTCATACTCTTGCTCATGTAGAGAATTCCTTCCATACCAAGTACATTGGCAATCTCGTGCGGATCTGCTACAACAGCACCCGTTCCATGAGGTACCACTGCACGAGCATATTGAATTGGCATGACCATACTAGATTCTACATGAACGTGTCCATCGATAAATGAAGGAGCAACATACTTCCCTTTGAGGTCGGTATATTTCTTACCAGCATATTCACCAATCCCAGCAATGTATTCACCATGAATAGCTATGTCTCCAGAAATGATATCACCATTGAACACATCAACGACATTGGCATTCTTCAATACCAAGTCAGCGCGGGTCCTGCCTGAAGCAACATCAATCATTTCTGCTAATGGGTAATCATCGGATCGTTCAAGAAACATATCTACTCACTTCATTCTGTGTAGCAGTCCACAAACAAAAGGGTTTCTCAAGATACTCAATTCAACCGAGTGTGAGATAGAAAAGGGGGTTTCGCTTTGAACCATAAAGCCCAAGAATGCCGCTGATACGATAATCTGTTGGAGTAATTCAGAATTGAGATACGAATGTGTGAAAGCAAAGTCGCTGCTATCAAAAAAGGAGATGACAGCAGACACCTGGTTTCATGTCAATAGGTCTCTCAATGCGTATCGAGGATGTGAACACGGGTGTGTATATTGCGACGGGATGAACGAATATTATCACGTTGATAATTTCATGAGTCACATAAGAATCAAGGAAAATGCCCCAGAGATTCTCAAGAAAGAATTGAAGAAACTTGGTTTTACTTCACAAAGGGAACTTGAAACTGAAACTCTATGGTCCTTCCTACCGGATGATGATGCTAAACGTCTAGCTATGAAGAAACCTCGACGAAGTGTCATTGGGGTGTGTGGTGGCGTATCTGATGGATTCCAACCAGCGGAGAAAGAACACAAGATCACCCAGCAGATTTTGGAAACATTAGTGGATTTCCGATTACCCGCTATGATCCTAACAAAATCAGATCTCGTGCTCCGAGACATCGAGCTTCTCAAAGACCTCAATGAAGTAGCTTTTGTCAATGCAGTTTTTACGATTACGCTTCATGATGACGAGAAGAGAAAAATAATTGAACCCCGAGCTTCATCGACCCCTGAGAGATTTGCAGCTTTGAAGGAACTGCGAAAAGCAGGGATTCCAGGAGGGGTCATGGCAACGCCGATTGTTCCATGGATAGGAACAGATTATGAGAATATCGAGGGACTGACCAAGGAAGCAAAGGCAGCGAATGCTGAATTCATTTTGTTTGGGGGGATGACTCTCAAACCTGGTCGTCAAAAGGAATACTTCATGCGAGTGGTAAATCATCATTTTCCACAATATGAAGACAACCTGAAGTCTGCGTACGCGAACGATAACAGGTATGGTCAACCAGTCTGGGAGAAACTACCAACCAATGTGATGTTCATGGGTCATCAAGCATGCAAGAAAGTTGGAATCTCTGATAGATCGGTGAGACATACACTGCCCTTTGCCCATGAGATGAATTACAAGGTTCTTGGAATCCTACTGGACATTGAGTTCTATCAAAACTATCTGATGGGAATCCCATGGAGAGTCAGTAAACCATTCCATGAGCTCTCAGTGAAATTGGAGAAAGGTGTTGAAGATCTGCAGATTCTGAGCGATGAGGGTAGATTGAAGGAAACTCTATTCATTTCGGATTCAATGGTAAATATCGTACAACAGATTATTGATGCAGGGGATTCTGACTACCTCAAGAATCTCCTAAACCGAATTCCTTTGGAGAGTTCAGAAGAGCAGAAAGTGGGGATTCCAATGGACGAATTTACAGATGAAAACAATTTGACATCATGAACTCTTCTCATATCGACAGTTCCACTATCAGGTCTTATTCTTAGCAATTAACACGAATATTACCAAGATGACAATAATTGACCCAATCGAAATAGCAAGAGTGACTGTGTCGAGAATATCTCCAGGAGTGGATGCTGTAGTTGTGTTCGTCGTTGTAGTCGTTGGGGAAGTGGTTGGGGAAGTAGTTGATGTTGTAGTTGTTGTAGTGGTGGTTGTGTTCGTTGTTGTTGTCGTAGTTGTTGTTGTGGTTACTTCAAGAACTTCAACAATAACAGTATCAATTGATGCTAAAAATATTTTATCAAAAACACGGATTGTGTAATTGAAAACACCTACAGGAAGCTCACCTACGTATATCGAAACTATTGTTGACTCATCAAATCCCCAAACGTGAGATACTATTAATGCGCCATCCTTGAAAATCTCATAATAAAACAAACTCACGTCATCTGGAGTCCATTCTATTGCACTGTCATTGTTACCTTCATAGTATACAATGTCAATAGGATGATTAATCGATGGAGGAAGCGGGTTCAGAACAGTAACAATTACCGTATCTGACAAGGTGATATTTTCCTCATTTTGCACCTGGAGGGTGTAGTTGTAAACTCCTACACTCAACCCATCAACTAGTACGTATATGTTTTCAGTTGAAGAGTTCCATAGTCCCTCTTTAAGAAGTACTTCATCAAAAGTGATATTGTAAGACTTAGGATCTGAACTATGTGCTCGCCAATCAATGGCATTTCCTGTCACACCCATTTCATATTCAATATCGTCAGGAGAAATGATTAGAAAGTTTCCAAGTAATTTCATTCCAAAATCAATTGTTTGGAGAACGAAGATTTGTCCTTCCAGGATTTTTTCATAATAATATGATGTTGACATTGGTTGGTAGTCGCCATAGGGAGATGCACCGGATACCACTACTACACCAGAGTTTGTAGTTCCAAGATCAGTTTCCATGGTAGCGCATACAAATGGTCCAACTTGACCATCGAGATGTGCTACAGGTGGCACCAAATCACAATCATCAATTGTTGCAGATTCACCATAACTAAGTAAAGGATGAACATTTTCCAAGGAAGTCGATTCCAAAGCAACCGGTTCAATCCCTTCTCCAGGGTTTGTACTATTGCTTCCATAGAGTAATGTGGGACCATGCATGAGCACTCTATCTACACCATCAACGATGCCTGCAACAAAGGGATCTGTGCTCGTATTGTTTGCTAGAACTCTGTATGATGCACCACAGTTTGAGTAAGCATCAGATATAGAAACATGCTCAGGATAAACATGAGACCCAGCTATTTCCAACATAGCTGATGCATTCTTATTGATGTATGAATAACCACCGTAGTCTGAGTCCGCACATACCCAGAAGAATTTACTTCCACCATTGAACCAATCGTCAACTGCCGCATATTCCGAAGTGGTGAACCCAGCTGTGCCCCCATAATCATAGACAGCACCCAGAACAAGACCAGTAGCTGATGCAAGAATTGTATCATTTAGTCCACCCCAAGCCCAAACAACATTGTATCCTAGGGCAGTCAGATTATTAGCTAGCCAGGTATCTTCTTCATAAAATTTGTAGACACTGTACTGACCATGACTCATATCAAACACAATGGTGAGTGGTTCATCTGACGTTTCCATAATTGTTAATGGATCTTTTAGGACTAGATTATCAGTCGATGATGAAATTGTAAAGCTGCTTACCATTAGTATTAGAATCATCACTGAAACTTGAATTTCCCACCCTCTTACGAACATACTTTTTCAAACACCAATCTCTGTTAAATATTCTATTATTAGCATTTATCCAAAAGTTAATAACTAATTAACCATAGTTAATATTGATTATTATGGAAGAAAAACAACAATTCGAGTGTAAGTTCTGTGGCCACCACTTCGACTCCAAATTGGAGATGAAGAATCATGCTATGGAAACGCACCCAGAGAAGATGGGAAAATAATCCCGCAATACTAGCTATCCCTGGCATCACGGTGTCAGGGATTCCATTCTTTCTTCAGGAAAACTGTATACAATCGACTTTTATTTGATGATGTACCAGCCCGATTCGATTGATTCTTCAGTTAGATAGATAATCTATGGAGATGGTGGTTAGGATGGACATCAGAACTGATTCGAAAAGCATAGCGCTGCTAGCAATATTTTCGTCAATTGTCGTTGCATTAGAAGTATTCCCTATCATTGGTATCACAGATTTGAAATTCTTCCCAGGAGGAACACCATTTACTGTGGATTGGACAGGCATTCCAATCGTTATTGTTTTTGTTGGTCTTGGGACAATCTCAAGTCTGATTTCAATAGGGATTATGTTTGTTGCAATAGGCTATCGTAACCCTGCAGGAGCTATCTTCAAGGGATCTGCAGAGTTATTTACAATCATAGGACTACTGGCAGCAAGACTCATTGCCAATAGGAAATCGCTTGATGGAAAAGCGAGTGTTGCTTTGTATTTGGTCTTCGGTATTTCTACTCGTGCCATAGGAATGTTCTTCCTCAACATCCCCTTGCTTACAATTTTCTATCCCCTATCTTACACCACAGAGTCAGCTATCACCGTTTCGGCTGTTTTAGTTCCATGGAATGCGCTACAAGCAGCTATCAATATCATTGGAGGAATGGTATTGTATCAACTCATTCCAGAGAGCATTAAAATTCAAGCAGGTTTAGGTAGATTTCGAAATGATGATGTGAAGTACGAAGAATTATCAGAGGATGAACTCAAGACAAACAACGAGTAGATCAATGCAAGGAAAAGAAATTCAGGTTATCCCAGTTGTTGGATATCCTATAGTGAAAGAAGGAGATAATCTCAGTGAACTCCTTTTATCTACAATGAAGAAAATGAATTTAGAATTTCAAACTGGCGATGTAGTCATTGTGTCACATTCGATCGTATCAGTAGCAGAAGGTTCCATGTACACTCTCTCAGAGATAGCTCCAACTGAAAAGGCACGTCAAATCGCGTCGAGCAAAGATCACTCAGAAGAAATTATCCAAATAGCTATCCTGGAATCTTCTGAAATCATTCGAGAAGAACCTATTCTAATCACGAAAACACATCAAGGATTCATTACAGATTACTCAGGAGTAGATGAGAGTAATGCACCTAATGGAAAAGCAATCGTCCTTCCAAGAGACCCTGATGCATCTGCTAGAAAAATCCATGAGATTATTTCCAAAGAAGCTGGATTCTCCATACCTGTAATTATTACAGATACACAGGGACGTCCATGGAAACGAGGTGCAGTGAATCTCGCAATTGGTGTTGCAGGAATGTCACCTTTTGTTGTGAATAAGGGCAAATCCGATATCTACGGGAAGGAACTCCGTTCTTCTCTTGTCTGTGTCGCAGATGAAATTGCAGCAAGTGCAGAACTTGTCATGGGTCAGGCAGATGAGAAGGTCCCAATTGCGATAGTGAGAGGCGTTGACATAGATGAAACATTAGGCACAGCACAAGAGATACTTCGTGAGGGAACTGAAGATCTCTTTCAGTAGGCTATCATCCCAAAGCGTGCCCGAAGAATTCTGCTAATTTTTTCAAGAGAACCTTTTGATTCTCTTCACGAACGATGCCATGTCCTTCATCATCGAAGACAAGTTTCTCATAAGCAATTTGATGCTTCTCCAGCTTCTTCTCTACTTCTGCAACATTGGTTATTGTTACATTGGGGTCTCGTAATCCCTGAACGATGAGAAGATTACCTTTGATATTCTGAACATGATTGGTCGGAGACCGCTCATGATAGATTTTTGGAACATCCTTTGGTGATCCTCCGAGCATTTCCTCAGAGTATGGACGAAGGTCTGGTCGTGTTGTTTCATAATCTACAACTAAATCAGTCATTCCGCATATCGGTGCTGCTGCTGCGACAATATCAGTGGGGAAATGAACAATAGCATTCCAACTCATGTAGCCTCCATAGCTTGTTCCGTAAATCCCAACTTTGCTAGGATTTGCTATTCCTTTCTCTATCAATGATTGTATACCAGTTCTGACATCCTCTTTGTCATTTCCACCCCACCCATCCTTCTTGATTAGCTCACGGAAATTGACACCGTATCCAGTTGACCCTCTATAATTTGGGTCTAACACATTGTAGCCAAGAGAGCAAAAGAATTGAATTCCTACATGAAGCGCATCACGCGAGTGATAAGTTGGTCCTCCATGAATGTAAACAATGGTTTGTCCATTGGTTTGTTTGGGAGTATAGAGCCAACCGTGAATCATTGTGTTGTCTACTGATATCCAGTGATAATCCGTTGCAGGAGTTAGCTCCTCTTTTGAAATACCACTTCCACTTAGCATATCTGTGAGATATTCGAACTCGTCAATATTCGGATTGAATGGATTGAATTTTATCAAGTTCATTGGGTTCGTAGAGCTGTAGTAAAGCCCTAGCCACTTAGTTGGGGAAAGCGGACTAACAGGGAAGATATTGCCTTGTGAAGGTGTTGTGTTAGTTAGCTTTTCATGAGTAAGATCATAGATGAAACACTTGCTTCTTCCCTCTCGTTCCTGAATCATTGAAACATGCTGACTGTACTTTGGCACAACCATCCGATCAAAAGGCTCATCACCTGTTTCGGGTACAGCGAGCCACTCAATTTTTTCTGAAACGGGATTATACAAACCAATCCCAACTGAATCATAACGTTTACCTTCAATGGTATCTGTGTCAAAGGCAATTTGTCCGTCATAGGTCCAATGTGCGGAAACCTTTGCTGTGGAACCAAAGTTCAGGATTTCTCTGTCTTCATTTCCATCGGACGAAGCAATCCACCATTGTTCTCCAGATGGATCTTCATCAGAACGACTGTATAGAATGTACTTTCCTTTTGGATCAACTGAGAGCCGCATATACGCTGGCTTATCGGGTCGAGCTACAACAATGCGAGCTCCAGTTTCAATGTCTTGTACAACAACGCGAAATGTTTCGGTTTCTTTCTTTCTATCATAGTCATAGTTGACAGCATAGGCTATGAATTCCCCATTTGGATCAAAGAAGCCGCCTCTCATAAAATGCTCAGGATTAATTGGTGTGAGGGGATTCATATCAAAAGGACTGTCAATGAACACTTGATACAGCGTCACTCTTTCATTTCTAGCTTTGTCCTCAGCAACAATAATAGACTTGGAATCAGGGGACCAGTCAGTCATGACCGTGTATTCTGGAGTTCGAGTTAGGGGAACGATTTCTGTAGCTCCGCTTGTTTTTCCAAGAAAGATATCGTAGTTCTCTTGAATCCGATTTATCATTGCCGCAAAATGTGTCTTGTCAGGGGAGGGTATGACTCGCGCAATGTTTGGAATCATCATCAATGAGTCAAGGCCCAAGTTTTTCGAAACATGCATACCTGAATCACATGCAAACTAGATTTTACATCTTTTGACTGTCCTTCTTTTCTAGAATAACAAGTAGAGACCGAAGATTGGATGTTGTAGTATCATGAATAGTCCGAGAATGATCAGTATGACACCAGTAACAATCTCGATGGTTCTTGCCTTGTTGCTGATTGACATTGCCAGACCAGTTCTTGCTTCTCCCGCGACAAGTGCTATTGCAAAGTATGGTATAGCAATGATAATTGATACCATGGCAAATACGAGCAAGAGAAGAAGTGGATTCGTTAGTGTGCCAAAGATACCTACTAGTCCAATGATTGCTGGACCAGCACAGGGAGCAGCGAGAAGAGTATAGCCAAGTCCGGTGAGGAATACCTGACTCAAGTTAGAAGGTTTGCTTGGTTTTCCATGCATGCTCAATCGAGAAAGTCGAAGTGCATTTCTGAGCTTATCTGAAATCATTACAACACCAAAGAAGAGAATGACTGATCCAAGTACCAATTGAAGGTCTCTGAAACTTGTTGCAAGAAACATACCAATGGAACTGATTGTGAAAGCTATCAGAGCATAGAATGCCACAGAAACTAAAATCCCAGCCACCAAAGCTGATGTTACGAATAGACTTCGCTTCCGACTATCCGATGCTTGTAGGCTATTCATTAGAAATAGTGGGAGTAATGGAAACAAGCATGGAGATATTGCAATGTACAATCCTGAAGTCAATGCGCCAATCAGCGTCACACCTAGTTCAAGGAGTCCCTGCATGAATTCCAACCTCTACTACAGTGATGCAACCTTGTCTGTAATAACAGCTTCAGTCCAAGTACCTTCATGCACGTATCTGAAGTAACCATCACCATCGATAAGAACTAGTGTGGGAACCTGAGTTACCAAGAAGTAATTTGTGAACACAGCAGTGGTATCTAGACCGTGATCCCAAGAAAGATCTCGGTCACTTTTGTAATCCGCCATCATAGGTACTGTTTCACTACGATCAATAGTAAGTGACATAATAAACAATGATCCAGATAATGACGTATAAGCTGATTCAAGGTATCCATTCTGTATTGTGCAAGTGCTACACCAAGTAGCCATTAGGTCAACCAGAATGGCCTGTCCACTCAAATCACTTATTGCTAGTGTTGTTCCATCAGACATTTCAAATTCCCAGGTAGAGGGAACTTGAAGCCCAAGTTCTAGTAAGTCTGTGTCTAGTGTAATTTCAGTAAGGGTCGACCCATTGGCAGGTTCTTGAAAAGCCAAGACCGAAATACCCAATGTGAGACCTATTACTACAACTACAATTATGATTCCGGAGATTGCCATCTTTTCGGGTTCCATGTATTAGCCTCAACCTATCTTACGGTAGTGTAATTTGCCTGCACAACCTTATAACGTTTGTGCAACAATAGTGCACAACCGCACAACCGTTATGACCGTTCTATTCTATGTTCGTACTGAACAGGAGCAGGAGATGTTTCCAATGTACATTGAACTTCTGGTTCTGGAGTTGACCAAGGAGTTGAAAGGTTCACCACCTGATGAGGTTTTGACTTTTTATCAATGTTTACATAACCGCGGGCCATGAGTTCTTTGGTCATCTTTCTTAACTTTGCCTTCGAGAGACCTGTACATTCCACTAGTTGGTCGTAAGTTGATCTTCGATTCTTCTGAATTGTTTGAAGAAGGCCAAATTCAGGAACTGAAATTAGAGCAAACCGTAGGGATTCATTTTCTCTGCGAATTGTGTTAGCATCACCAGAGAGAGCACGAGAAAGTGATTTTCGTAAGTCGTTAATTTCTTCTTGCAGTGACGCACGTTCAGCTTCATATCGAGTAATGATTCCGTTTGAAGAATGAATAAGTTCAGAACTGAGGTCGTTACCAAGTCCATCCATAGCTTCACGAGAAGCAAGCCGTGCTTCTCGTATTATCCCAGTGAGATCTTGAGCATCAACCCAATCTCCTTCAGTGAGAGATTCTATTTGGTTGTAATAGGAGTCGAGTCTTCGAACCCAGCTATCTCGTATTTCTTGAAAAACTCCGGCAATCCTAAGAGTAGTTCTAGCAGCTACAGTATCATCTGGACTTGTCATTCCTCTCACTATGATTTCTCATCAACAATACCAAATGAGAGCTAGTGTCACCTAGATATCACGAACTATGTACAAAACCATAAGACTCGAACATGCAAACGTTCCATTTCATGAAGACTCATGAATCCATTGTAGATTGTCAAGCAGTTCCTTTACAGGTTCTGGAAAATAATGAAGATGCTTGAGCTTGTGATTAGCACGAAGAGATACTGGAGAGTCAATAACAAGGGATTCCAAATTATCACAGTGGAACAGAACGGAAATGTCAATTTCTAAGAGTGCGTTTTCGTTCACGTGTAAATAACGCAAATCGCGTGATTGTTCAAGTGGTTCTAAATCAATTTCCCCCAATTGATTGCCTGAGAGTACTATGTATTGGAGATTAGAGAGTTCTCTAAATGGCGTGAAATCAATTTCTTCGAGATTATTATCTGCTATGTAGAGCCATCGTAGATTCTTGCAATTACTCAACGGGGATAGATCAATATTGCTCAAGTGATTATCCGATAGTTCTAGTGCTTGGAGGTCTCTGCAATTCCCCAAGGGTTCTAAATCGATGTTTTCTAATTCGTTAGAAGTGATACTAAAGATTTTCAACTTAGAACAAGAGGCTAATGGAGTTAAATCAAGTTCAGATATTAGATTGGTATCAAAAACGATTTTTTCAAGCTTTGTACACTGACCAATTGGCTCAAGACTTACTGCCATAATTGCGAGGTCTGACAGGTCAACCTCAGTATGATGATTGTCTTTCTCAACCTGATATCGTTCGCCATCTTTGTCAATATACCGTATGGTGAACCTGCTCACCACTCACACATCTCCTAGATTCTGCTTGTGAATCCTGAAGATATTGTCATTGGTGTTTAAAGATTTGTTCACTATAAACCACTAGCGCTCAATATGATACCACGGAAGGGGATACGGGATTGTTTCCATAAATTTAGAGATTATCTCCCGCACACCATCAGGATTTTCAATTTCTTCAAAAACAATGGTTGGACCATTTTTCACTTTTGATGAACAGATTTCAACATCACCCATCCCCACACGCTGTTCTTCTGCAAAGATTGCGGTACGACATTCAGAAATCTCATCATAAAAAAGCCGGGTTGTGTTTCGTCGGAAAATACCTTTTCGGACTCTAACGTTCCATGTAGTTATGATGTAAAAAGTGAAGTACCTCTTCATTTCAGTAACTGTGAAGAGAAATATACCAAAAATAATCGCACTACTTCCTAAGTTCCAAGCAAGTTCACTTAGAGGGATTGCACCATATGCGGTGGCACTCATGAATCCTACTCCGGTAATGATTGTTACAACACTAATCACATAGAGGAAAATCAATGAAACCCGCTTAGGATGGAAAATTATCACTAAGCGTTCCCTCTTCTCTTTAGGAAAGGGAGTTTCAAGAGTATCCGAGCTCATCGTCAGCACCAAGAACTACACTTGGTATCGAACTTATCAAAGTGTCGAATACATGACAGTACACCCGATGACAAATCACCGGGTACTATCATCAAAAAAGTCTGTACTACTCGGGATATATACCCCAGAGTGTATCGCAAGCATGAACTACGTGGCTAACGAGGGTCTTAACCTCATCAGAAGTCAGATCTGTATCGTTGGTTTCTGCAATTACAATGATATCATCATCGTCATCAATTGCAAATTTAACACCATTCGCTTTCCAAGATTCTTTCAGCATTTCATAAGCCAATTTCATCCTCTTGGTCTCTTCGACCTCGTAGAAATTCGTAAATGGCGCAACAATATAGGTCCACGATTCATCCTTGTTAGCGGCAATCTTGATTTTCAATTCATCAAAGTGATCTGTTTTCCATTTCATCATCAAGACATTTTCGTCACGTTCATACTTGATATCTACTTGTTCAAGCAGCGAAGCAATATGGTCTATGTTACTCAATACAAGCACCTAGGGCTCTGGTTACAATCACCCCATATTAAGATGTCTGGGGCGAGTATTGGATAAACCAAAGGTATAAAAGATATATCGCCTCACATACTATCGTGGTACGATATATATCGCACTACATACTAGCCCACACCACCCGACGCGGAGAAGGGGATTCATGGTAGATATCGAAGACAAAACAGGTCCAGAGAGAGAGTATGAATATTGGTCTCTCGAGATTAGGAGGGGTGCTCTTTCGATGGCCATTATGGCGATTATTCTGAATGGCGAGTCTTACGGGTATGACATCATGAAGAAATTAAATCAAGAGCCATACGAGAGTCTTCAGGTTGAGCCTAGCACTACATATCCCCTCCTCCGCCGACTAGAGAAAAGAGGGATTCTGGAAGGTCGTTGGTCTACAGGATCAGGAAAGAGGAAACGTCTGTATTATGTAACTCGAGATGGGCGTAGGATTTTGAGAAGGATGGTTAAGTCATGGCGAAACTTAAACGAGCAGTTGA
>JAEOSL010000136.1 GCA_016840385.1 Candidatus Thorarchaeota archaeon
GGGTTCTGCGTCTAAGACGGTCAGCCTCAACCAACTTACCCTCCTTCTTGAACCATTCAACACGGTCTCGCATCTCCTGTTCAATGTCGGGTAGTACTTCAACAACCTTCTCTTGACGAACTACATGATGTCGTGCCGGATAAAGTTCAATCCATTCTGGTGAGTAGAGTTTTCGTGCAGTTAGTCCTTCCAGTACTGTAAAGCGTTCAATAGTATCACCATCTAGCTCTATTCGAATACTGTTCTCTGAAGCAGAAGGATAGACATCGATCACATCACCTCGAACTCTGAAGACTCCTGGTTTGATGTCCATGTCATTTCGTTCATACTGCATAGCAACGAGCCGCTCTAGAATCTCTCGTCTATCAACCTGTTTTCCTCTTTCAAGATACATTCGGAAGCGGTCATACTCATTCGGGTCCCCGACTCCATAAATACAGGACACGGAAGCAACTACTACGACATCCTTGCGAGACCTCAATGAGTTCGTTGTGGAATGGCGAAGCCGCTCGATCTCTGCATTGATGTCAGCTTCCTTCTCGATGTACATGTCCTTTGACGGAACGTATGCTTCAGGTTGATAGTAATCATAATACGAAACAAAGTACTCTACAGCATTTTCAGGAAAGAACTGCTTGTACTCCGAGGCTAGTTGAGCTGCTAGAGTTTTGTTGTGAGAGATAACAAGAGTGGGTTTCTGTATTGCTTCAATGACATTAGCAACACTGAAGGTTTTACCACTACCTGTGACACCGAGGAGTGTCTGATGTTGGAGACCGCTTTCTAATCCCTCCACTAGTTTTGTAATCGCCTGTGGTTGATCACCAGTGGGTTTGAATGGTGCCTGTAGTTTGAACTCACTCATCTGCTCTAGCCTCATTCGTTCTGGACGGCACACGCCTTACTGCAAGTAACCTTTGTGGTACCTGCCAAGCCTCGACAGTCCTCTTTGATTACACCGGTACTAGGATTTTGTCGAGGATGTCAGTTCGTCCAAATGTATTGATGGAACGGGGGGAGATGGTCGAAACTAACTCAGGTAGTGTCATCGATAAAGTGGTCCTTGACAACCCTCTATTAATCTATGAAGCTCGGAACTTCCGAGAATGAAACAATGTCTTTGAGTTTCAATTTGTGCTAATGCACTAAGTTACAAACCGAAACCACTATAACCCTTATCAAAATCGCGCGCTCGAGTCTGCCGGGAGATTCAAGCACATTGGAGCGCAAGAACACATGACCTCAGATTGCCCAGATGGGTATTGCAAGGAAAAGATACAGGCAGTTGACAACGCAATCGGTTACAAAAAAGATGAGTGGGCAACCCTCCTTCGAGAAACCAGTAATTATGATGATGTGATGCACGCTCTCAAATTTTGTGAAATTTTCAAATTGGAAGCTAAGGTGACTGTTCTAGATGAAGGATTCGCAGTCAATGTCAGAAATGACGTTATACAAGACCTAAGAACAATAGCATCCAAAACATTGGGTTATGAAAACCTATATGATGAGAAGTAAAGCCATCATAGTACGATGACCGAATGGGATTCTGAAGAATGGACGTACGGTGCTAAGGGCTTACTTGATTGGATACATTCTATCAATTCAGAACAATCAATCCTGCTGATGGTTAGGCACTCACATAGAGAGATGCTTCACAATTATCACGATACGATGAATGCAGGTCTAACTGATCTCGGAAAGCGGCTTTCTTGCGAGATGGGAAAACGAATTCCAACAGAGCGTAAAGCACACATCTTTCTCAGTGTGATTCCTCGTTGTTATGAAACTGCAGAGGCAATTAGTGAGGGATTCACACAACGTGGTGGAGAAGTCATTGACATGGACCCACTTCCAACGCTCGTTGGTCCAGAATATACCGATAGAGATGTCTGGATAAATCTAAACTCAAACGGGGATAACGTTACGGAATTTGTCAACAAGTGGGCAGATAATGAGTTCGTAGGTATCGAGCCATTCAACGAATTCAGCATTCGACTAATGGATGATACAATGAAACGGTTGCTTTCTGTAAAAGACAATACTATGCACATTCATGTGACACATGATCTAGCCATGATGTGCACCAAGAGAATCCTGTTTGATAGACCCCTAACTAGAGATGATAGAGTTCCGTATTTGGGAGGATTAGGAATAACTCTGAAGAATGGAGTACCAATTCTTTTTGCAGCCGGAACAACAACCACTCCTGATTCAACTCTCTACTAAGGCTTCAATTCTCCACTGGCATTATTAGAAAACCAGACCCATCCATCAAACCGCGAATATTTGTTCTCCCATAACCCTATTTGGATTCAAGAGAAATCTGGAACCGTGGCGGAGAATATTGAAGTCCGTAGATATTGTCTTTGATAACAGGCGAGTTCTTCCAGGGGAAACACTTACTGGAAATGTGATTGTGGAAACTGACGAAGCGTTTGAGTATAATCGTGTAGTACTGAAGGTCGTTAGTAAAGAACGTACTGAAGTTGGGTCGGGAAAACATCGACGTGTTGATACAAAGATACTTGTTTCACGCGTTTTCAAAATTAGTGAAGGAGGAACCATACCGACAGGAACTACTTCAATTCCATTCTCTTTCGATCTACCCCGAGGTCTTCCACCATCTTACGACGGATATTATGGTTGGATCAGACATACGGTGGAAGGTGTCGTAGAGGTAGATTGGGCTATCGATCCCAAGATGACTATGGAGTATCGAGTTATCCAGCATAGACCTCCGCATAGGCCAGTAACTGTTGATACAACGGCAATTTCAGAAACCGAAGAGGGCTTGCATATCAAGCTTGACGAAGATTGTGTGAGAATGGATTCGGGAATCCTTGTTCGATTCAAAGTTGACAATCGGGAACGGATGAAAGCTGTCAGGTTTGATATTATGAAACGGGAAGACTCGAAATGTGGCAGGCGTACTATGAAGAATGAAAGGTCCGTACGAAGAAAATACCACGAATTGAATCCGGATGACTGGGGCAGATGGAAAGAAATGAAGTTTGGTGAGGATTGGCAATATCACATACCCTTCCAATCACAGTTATTCAGCATCTCGTACTATATTCAGGTCACTCTGGAAATTGGGTGGGGACTTGATCCAGAAATCAAAATTCCAGTGAGCATATCCGATAGTGCACAGGAAGGAGATGTACTTGATGATATTGCGATGGACTTGGGACTCGATGATTGGTAAAAGATGAGAATTCAATCCTACGGAAAGTCACTCAAGTAGTGGTCAGGTCTTCATCAAAGAAGTGCTGAAGGGGTAGAGTTACACCGTATTGTGCGACGTACTTTGAATTACATTCAGTTCTAGGCGGAAAACTAGGATGTTTCAACATTGAATACAAAATTCGCATTGGCGTTTGTTCAACCTGAATGTGAACTTGTGCACTACTTGCTAAGGCACGACCAACAACTGGTTGATTATAAGTTCCAACGGGTTGTCGTGTTGAAATCAGAGTGACCAATTCATTCGTGAGAGTGGTCGATAACAATTTTGCAGCCATGTGGGTAACTTGCTGTGCTCTCTCAGCATCATAACCCTCACCCACAAATAAATCTGGAAGTCCTGGGAGGATAAGCAATTTTGCGGGGAACCGTTCTAGAAACTCATCGAGATGGTTGATTACAAGATCATACGTTTGGGATGAATTGAAGGCGCGGGAAACGAAGATGTTGTCCAGTACGGTTTCTATCTCGAGTTCGTATTCAGAAGCATAATCATTGAGTTTCACTGTATCAATCATATTCGAACTGTCTATCACAATAACTGGAGATTCGAATCCACCACACTTTTTCGGTACCTGGGCCCAAACTGCTGCTCTCAACAAATCATCCTGAAATATCGCATCACCATAGAATAGATGCATCAGACCATGTTCGTAACCACCACCAAGGAGTTTGTCAAGAGTCGAAACTCCAGTTCCCGAGATAGTGTATTCAAGCGTGTCAGCAGTTTCAAAGCGGCCATATGACTTCATGTTGAATCCCCGAAATGTGATACTAGGATAGGGACATCCCTAGGCCTAGTGCAATTCGGAACCATATCTTGACACAGGGGGATACAAAATTCCATCAAACCATTAAAGATTGCATCTCAGTTCTTTGAAACATATATGACCTTAAGAGGTAAGGATGATTTTCAATTCGGATTCATTATAGAAAATTATTCGATGTACAGGCATTGAGAAAGCCATATTAGTTTACTATTGTTAATTATTTGTACTCAAATTAATGCGAGATGACGAAAATGCCACACACTGGAATCATTGACGAAACGCTAGGTGGAGAGCAAGAACTCCTGATGCGAGCAAGGCTTCACGTTGAGGGAGCATATAGTCGATTCTCGCTAGGCATGACTGCAGATGCAATAGCTGCTATGTACGACGCAATATCTTCAGCCATGCAGAGATACGTCATTTTGGATGGAGTTGATTATGATCTTATCAGAAATGATGATGATGACGTATCGGATGATGAAACCCTCTTCAGAGTGTTACTGAAATCTGGTATCTTTGATGATGTAACAACACAGGAAGATTTTGATTTCATTGAGCAAACTCTCGATGATGCGTTTGAAGACCAGCTAGATACATTTGATGAAACTAGTTTTCTTGAGATTACTATTAGCTTGCTCAATCAACTAGGGATTTCCTCGACGCCATAGTACAAACCCAATCACCATCAGGACTACTAATCCGGAGCTAAATCCCAGGAGCATTGAGTCTATATTTTGCGGAGGATCTGAAGTACTGGTTGTTGTTGAATTCGTACTAGTTGTAGATGTAGTAGTTGTTGTGGTTGTAGAAGGTTCAGTCGTTGTTGGTTGGGTTTCGGGTTCACCAACAATCACTTCGTACATTGAGATATTCAGTGAGAAATCTTCCACTCCACCAGAGAGAGGGGACTCTGTCGGCACAACTTCTAGGAGAATACTATCTCCAGCAATCCATGGGGTCCACCGATTGCTTCCACTTTCCATCCTCCAATCAGCGAATACTGTATAATTGGAATCCATAATGAGCATCTGATCAAAGATTGGTGCAATGAAGGCACCGAATCGGAATCGGATCATTGATACTCCGGGTTCTTCTATTCTCCAGAAGGTTGGTGGGTCAGTTGTTCCGAACTCAACTACAATAGGAGAATCAAGCTCCATTTGAGATGTAGCCTTAGCTCCTGTTTTGCAAAGGTGTGAGAAATAGTGCGTTTCGTTTTCGAAATGAACTCTGAACACGCAGTCGATTAGGCTTGAGTATGAGTAGTCGAGAAAGTAGGAATGATTGTAGACAGTATTGGTGCGGTCAGCCATCTCGACCCAAGTGTAGCCATCAAAATAATACACAGAATCTATCGAACGATGAGCAGAATCACTGACATCAATTTCTACACTGCAATTACTTCCATATTCGTAATCTTCAATGGATACTTCCTCAGTAACAAGTGGTTGAGTGTTTCTGATGATAACGTCCTCAAGCAGTTTTGGTGCATCACTGAGAACCTCGTAACCTGTACTTGTCACAAGTACGATATCTTCTAAGCGTACCGCCCATCCATCCTCAGAGTATATTCCCGGTTCAATTGCCAAAACATCCCCCACACTTAATTCAACTCCTATAGCATCTCCATATAGCATTGGCTGCTCGTGAACGAATCTTCCAACTCCATGTCCCCAGATATTCAAGAGGGAAATTCCTGGCACACCGTCATACTCTGAAAGGGATGCATCTACTATGTCATCTAAATCTGTTACCAATACTCCTGGAGCAACTGCTTCAATTACAGCTTGTTCCGCTGTAAGTACTGCTTCATACGCATCCAACATCTCTGAGTCTGCAGTTTCATAGAAGAAGGTTCGAGTCACATCAGAGCAGTGACCGTTGTATTTGCATCCGATATCAATCATTACGACAGGATCGGTGAATGGAGTAATAACATGAAATGAATCATCACCCGGATTTCCATGGGGTTCTTCAAGATCAGCGCTAGACATCGTCAATGTCGAAAAACTTAGTGCTCCATCTGCGCCTTCAGCTCTCATCATAGTTTCAAGGTGATGGGATATCATTGCTTGTGTAATCGTACTACTAGTAGCTCGTCGCAGTATATTCTTTGCTTCTCTAAGAGCATCAGAAGTAATTGCTGCAGCTTCTGCCGCATCAGTGGAGTCTAGAAGAGATGGAGGTTCGATGTTTGGTGAAAGAGCATCTGATTCTAAAGCCATCACATGAGGCAAGTTTGAGAATAAAGTTGAACCTAAGAATAGTAGAACCAGAATCAACCTAGTGAATGTGGATGGCTTCATTATATAGATCATTTGCATTCTTAGTATATCAAGGAATGTAACGAAGCATTAGTTTGTTCATTGTGAAACATTCAGTATAAAGATCCCAGAGTGATTGGTCTCCTGGACTTTGAGGAATCAGCATCTCAAGTAGTCCCAAAGTTTCCGAGTAGTTCCTTCTTTTGAAAAAGTATCGAACTAGCTGGTTGAGAACGTGAGGTTCTACCGACCCCATCTCCATAGCCATGCGATATGCTCGCTCAGATTCCACATCATTGCCTAGCTGTGCCAGTAGGTCGCCCCAAATTGACCAAGTCCAGGATAAGCTGGAATCAAGATCAAGAGACCTTTCAATAGCATCCTGAGCATCCTCATAACGGCCGGTCATCAGATAGACCAGAGCCATAGAGTTCCACATGGTCGGATTTTGTGGTTCCAACATCATGGTTCGAAGACATGCATATTCGGGAGCAATTCCTTCAGGGATAGTTAGCCATTGACCTTCATGAGGGGTTGTTGCAACCCTCTGCATTGCTGCATGTAAGTGACCTAGAATATTCTCTTCTTCTGTTTCGGACCCAGACATAGGGCCCACCTCCTCAAACGCAAATTTGGTTTCACGGACCATCATAGTAGATTTTCGCAAACTCTATGCGAGGCATGAGTTCATCGCCTGAATATCGTGGTCGTCTGATCCTTGCTGGTCGTTCTTTGCTTTTCATTTTCTCTGGCGTCATTTTTCTTCTTGCATCCTGCAGTAGTTCAATTCAAAACTGCCTGCAAGTAATAACATGTAACAAACGAATACAGTTTTTTCGAGACCTTCAGATACGCAACATGAAGATTCTGTAATCTAAAATTAGAGAAATCCATGGCTCAAGTTGCTAAAATCGGTCTATGAGTGCTTATTTTTCCAAAATGCAAAGTGCATGGTGGACTTCTGACATTGCCAACGACTCACTTTGCAGGAATATTGCGAGATTTCAACTAAGTTCATTGAGAAGTTCTGAGATTCTCGCCAGTGCTGATTCAAGATGTTTGGGTTCAGTTCCAAATCCAATCCTTAGGTAACCAGGAACTTCGAAGTGTTCACCAGGAGAAATGAGCACACTCTTCTCCTTCATCAGACGAACTACTAGATCGTAGGAATTCATCCCAGTATTTTGCTTGATGAAACAGATTGCAGCAGCAGATGGTGGAACGTATTCGAAGACGTCGGAATGAGAGTCGAGCCACTTCTTCATGATGCCCCAATTGTTCTTGATGACTTCACGGGTCCGTTTCTCGATGTTGGCCTGTACTTTGGGATTGAGTGCGAGTGTAGCCATCCAATCACTTGCTGTAGAAGGACTGATAGTAGTATAGTCCGAATATGTCCAGAGTTCTTTTGCGACCTGTTCAGTAGGACAAACTGTCCAACCTATGCGAAGACCCGGGAGACCATATGCTTTCGAAAGACTTGATGTGATGAGGACCTTCTCACCAAGTCCATGAATCGATGGAGACTTTTCTGGTTGAAGTTCTGCTCCACGATAGATCTCGTCAGCTACGAACCATGCATCATTATCAGCCGCAATATCTGCAATTGCCTTCAAGTCACTTTCATTGACGATTGCACCTGTTGGATTATTTGGATTACAAATTGCGATTGCACCGGTCTTCTTGGTCACAACAGATTTCAGTTGCTCGATATCAGGAACCCATTTTCCATCAATCATTCGGAGATTGAAGTTCTTGACATCTACTCCCATGTTCTTCCAGATACCGCCTATCTGCATGTAGTTTGGGACCATGAAGACAAATTCACGCTTGTCAGGATATTCTTGGAACAGCCACCAACTAACGAGGAAGTTAGACTCTGCACCACCATTGGTCGCCATGATATGGTCTGCGGTAGTACCAGGATAGTAGTGGGAGATTGCTTCACGTAAAGGAACTGTACCATTTGTCTGAGAGTAACCTAACTGAATGTCAAGAAGTTGTTCTTTCAATTCAGGAGTATCAAGTAGATCTCTGATCTTCAGTGGCTCAACACCACTCTCACTGAGATTGAACTCAACTTCATGTTCATTCTCAGATTGCATTCTCTCAAGTTCAAAGGGTTTCAATTTCATAATTGGAGGCTCCAGTAAACAATGAATTAGAGAGCCTAAGGCACTTATGAAATCTACCGTTCCCCGAAACCTAGACATTCCTGGACATTGAGTCCGGGATGATGTTCGGTTCCTGCTTCTCAGAGGCTGCTCCTTGTAGATTCAAAGAATCCGCTAAGAGTCTTACTTCCTCTCCACAGGCGTTTTCAGTCTCCGGCAAACTGACGGCGACCAGATTCAGTGCAGCATTGAGATCCCTGTCGATTTCAAGACCACACTGTTCACAACGATACTGCCTCTCTGACAGAGAGAGCTCCTTCTTTCTGTGCCC
>JAEOSL010000137.1 GCA_016840385.1 Candidatus Thorarchaeota archaeon
GCGGCAGAGTATATGTCGCAGGAAACGTCGGGTGCGAGATGGCGCTTCACATGCGTAAGGGCTTCATCGCAGTTAAAGGAGATATTGCAGAAATGGCTGCAGTTCGAATGACAGGTGGGACCATTATGGTAAGTGGCGAGCTCGGTCCGAGGGCTTGCATCGAAGCAACAAAAGGTATGATCTTTGCTCTTGGCAAGGTTAATTCAATCCTCCCCACTTTCAACTACAGTGGCACCTCGGAAAGAGAATTCACTGGATATTATGTTCGATATCTAAAGGATCGCAGGCCTGATTTCATCCAATCGGATATTTCGTACTTAGAGAAGTGGATGAAGTTTGTAGGAGACTTGGCTGAGGCCGAGTCAAAAATGGAGATATACGCAAGATTGGATCTAAATTCACATTTAGTAGGTTGATTAATTATGAGTTTGAATAAGGGAGCACTCAAGATTTTTGAAGAAATTGTAGAACGAAGTAAGGAATTGGAATGTGCTGTTTCAAAGCAATCCAATGGGACAACAATACTCGATACAGGTATTGAAGTACCTGGTTCAAACGAAGCAGGACGACTGGTCAGTGAGATTTGCCTAGGTGGAGCTGGAGAAGTTTCAATCACCGAGGTAACAATCGGTGACGTCACATTACCTGCAGCTTCGGTAAAGACTGACAAAGTAACAGAGGCTTGTCTGTGTTCACAATATGCAGGGTGGACTATTCAGGTAGACAAGTACTTTGCAATGGCATCAGGTCCTGCAAGAGCATTAGCTCGGGTTGAGAAGCTCTACAAAGAGTTAGGATACACCGAGGAGTCCGATGTCGCAGTCATTGTTTTAGAAACCCGTGAATTCCCTCCTGAAGAGGTAACCAAGTATATCGCTGACAAGTGTGGAGTTCCCACATCAGGATTGTACGTTGTTGTTGCCCCCACAGCATGTTTGGTGGGTTCAGTGCAAATCTCAGCAAGAATCGTTGAAGTCGGCGTGCATAAGATGCATGAACTAAAATTCGATCCTTGGAAGATCAAGAAAGGTGAGGGCTTAGCCCCTATAGCTCCGGTTGCAAAGAACGACAGCAAAGCAATGGGAGTCACAAATGATTGTATTCTATTTACAGGAAGTACATCCTATGAGATTGAGCCAGCTGATGGTGATGATCTTGAAGAGATGACAAAGAACGTTCCTTCATCAACATCTGAGCAGTATGGAACACCATTCTATAAACTGTTCAAAAGTGTTGGATTTGATTTCTACAAAGTAGACCCCCTCTTGTTCAGTCCGGCTCAGATTACGAATAAAGACATCAAGAGCGGCAATGAATACAAAGCAGGAGAGCTGGATCCCGAGCTTCTCAAACAATCTCTCGGATGGGAGTAGTTAGAATAGGTGAGTGGAAAATATGGAGATCAATGGTGTACCTATTGATGACACATTTGCTGAAGCTTTCAGTATGCACATGAACAGGACAATCATCACAGCATATGATGAGGATTGGGCTCGAATCACAGCACTAGAAACAACTGGGTTCGGAACATCTGTCATTATGACGCCCTCTGAAGCTGGCATTGAGTATATGCTTAAGCCTGATGAAACCCCAGATGGTAGACCAGGGGCAAGAGTGATTTTTGCGACTGGCGGCAAAAAGGGAATTCAGGAACAACTTCTAGCTCGTTTGGGCCAGTGTGTTCTGACAAGTCCGACAGCATGTGCTTACGATGATACTCCGAGCGCCAAAGAGCTCTATCCCGTCGGTAAGATGATAGCTATGTTCGGAGATGGTCATCAAATAAAGAAAGGACCCATTGATGGTCGTATATTGTGGATGTTGCCTCGTATGAGTGGCACCTTTACTATCCAAGAGAACTTTGGTCGAACTAAGGGTGTTGCGGGAGGGAACATCATCTACTTCTGCAAAGATGTAGAAAGCGGCATGACAAGTGGAAAAGCGGGAGTTAAAGCAATCGAAACTGTTGAAGGAGCATATACTCCATTCCCAGGAGGTCTGGTCGGTTCGGGTTCAAAACCATCCTCTCGATACAAAGCACTTCTTGCATCTACAAATGAGAGATATTGTCCAACAATGAAAGGAATTGTTCCAGATACCTATGTACCAGAGGATAGTGACTTTGTTGTTGAAATCGTCATAAATGGTCTTACTGAGAAAGATGTAGCTGAAGCAACAAAGGCTGCAATTCTAGAGGTCTGCAAACACAAAGGTGTCATCAGGATCTCCGCGGGCAACTTCGGAGGAGCACTTGGAAAATACAAGGTACATCTTCACGAACTAGGATTATAATTATCATGGAGGGAAAGTACAATGACTGTAAAACTACTAGTTACATCTGGCAGAACTCTAACTCAAGGTAGAGCCATGGAGAAAGGCAAGTTAACTTCTGATTATGAGAATGCTGTGGCTGTTTGTGAGCTTGATGCGACAGCAATGGAATCTCTTGGTATTGAAAATGGTGAAACCATAACCGTGAAGACTGAAATCGGGGAGGTTGTTGTGAAAGCTAAACTCAACAAGAATCTCCACCCGGGGATGGCATTCATTCCATGTGGACCATACTTCAATTTCCTTCTTGATTCCTATACGCAACTTACTGGCATGCCTGGATTCAAGTCACTTCCAGCAACAATTGATGCGGCTCCAGGGGCAAAAATATTGACTATAGAAGAACTCATTCAGCTGATGAAGGAGGGTACTTAGTGACTGAAGCGAACAATATTCACAAGGATGTTCCCTGCACATTCTGTGGTTGTCTGTGTGATGACCTCATCATAGAAGTCGAGGGAGATCGGATTGTCAAGAATACTAACGGTTGTCCAATCTCAAAAGAGCGGTTCGTAGGGCATATGGAAAACAGATGCCTAGAACCAACCGTGAAAGGCAATACTGTTACTCTTGAGAAAGCAGTTGAAAGAGCTGTTGAGATAATTATGTCCTCAAAACGTCTTCTAATCTACGGACTCAGTTCTACTGAGAACGATGCACAACGTGAAGCGTATAGATTAGCTGAACTTACTGGTAGTGTCGTGGATAATACAACATCTGTTTGCCATGGACCAACCATTCTTGGAGCTCAAGAATCAGGAGAGGCAACAACGGCCCTAGCAGAGGTACGACACAGATCAGACCTCGTCATTTACTGGGGAGCAAATCCAGCTGCAGCTCACCCTAGACATATTCCACATTATATACGTCAACCCGGTGAATACATCAAGGATCCCAAAGTAGACCGGAAAATCTGGCTTGTCGATGTAAGAGCGACAACCACATCGAGAATGGTTGACAAATTCATAAAAATTGAACCGGGAACTGATCTTGAAGTTCTTCAAACACTAAGAGCATTGATCCGAGGAAACAAACTTGATGTTTCAGAAGTTGGTGGCATAAGCATTCCTGATCTTGAAGAGATTGCTACAACTATGAAGACCGCCAAGTATGGTGCGCTATTCTTTGGTTTAGGATTAACACAGAGTTGGGGAAGACATCGGAATATCGATGCAGCAATTCGATTAATTCAAGATCTCAATGCACATACCAAGTGGGGACTGATGCCCATGAGAGGGCACTACAATGTATCAGGTGCAAACAAGACCTGCACATGGGTTACAGGG
The DNA here is from genome assembly GCA_016840385.1 of Candidatus Thorarchaeota archaeon. The sequence continues at coordinate 3,618 of JAEOSL010000137.1, forward strand.
TATCCCTATGCCGTTGATTTCGCACGAGGATATCCAAGATTTCAACCAGGAGAATATACTGCAGTTGATATGCTTGCTAGGGGTGAAGCAGATGCTTTGCTTAACATAGCCGCAGATCCAGTAGCACACTTCCCACGAGGAGCAGTATCTCATCTCATGAGTATACCAGTGATTAACATCGACCCGAAGTTCAACATGACTTCGCAAGTTGCGGATGTCAATATCCCTGCTGCAATAGCGGGAATTGAATGTGATGGGGCAGCAACTAGAATGGATGGTTTACCACTATATCTCAGGAAAGTAATCGAGCCTCCACCAGGAGTCATTCCTGACCGAGAGATTCTGAAAATGATAATTGATGCAGTTGCAAAGGAGATGAAGTAATGACAGAGCATATTGTATTGAAGAATGGAACAATATTCGATCCAATGAACGGGATCGATGGCGAAGTCATGGACATCTGCATATCGAATGGAAAAATCGTAGAAAGTGCACCAGCAGGCGCGAAAGTAATTGACCTCAAGGGTCAAGCGGTAATGGCAGGAGGCGTTGACCCCCACTCGCACATCATTGGTTCTAAACTGAATGTTGCAAGATTGACCTCACCAGAAAGCAATAGGCATCACCCCTATCCAGCCACAAAGAAAACTCGATCTGGAGTTGCAGGGATAATTCCCTCATCCTATGCCACTGGCTATTTGTATTCTGCAATGGGTTACACAACAGTTGTTGAACCAGCATTGCCAGCTACGAAGGCTCTTGGCTCATGGGAAGAGATTGAAGATATTCCGGGATTAGATATTGGTATGCTCCCCTTATTCTGTAATAGTATGATATCGTTCAAGTATATTGAAGAGGGAGATATCAGCGGACTCGCCGCGTACATCGCATGGACTCTAAAGAAAGTTGGAGGACTTGGTGTCAAGGTAGTCAATCCTGGCGGCACTTATGCGTGGGCCTACGGAAAGAATGTATGTGGCTTGGATGACGAAGTACCTGAATGGGATGTCACACCAAGGACAATAATGACTGGCTTATCAGAAGCAGTTCAAAAGCTGGGTCTTCCACACCAAATGCATTTTCATCCCACAAACCTTGGAAAACCCGGAAATGTTTACACGACAATGCAACAGCTTGATGCTTTGAAAGCAACTAAGCCATCAGGTAAGAAGAAAGAAACTGTTCATCTCACTCATATGGCGTTTGACTGCCTTGGAGTCGTTGAGGAAGGAATGGCCAATTGGAAGGATGTTGCATCAGGCGGTTTGACATTCGCAGATTATTACAACAAAAAGAAGCACTTCACAGCCGATTTAGGACAGATCACTTTTGGACCTTCAATGACAATGACTGGCGATGGTCCATTCCAGTACTCCCTGTACATGATGTCAGGAGGAAAAGCTAAGTGGTCGAATATCCCTGTTGACGTGGAACTTCCAGGTGGTGCAGGCATTGTTCCTTTCACTTTTGAACCGAAGAGTGCAGCAAATGCAGTCCAGTGGGTAGGATCAATTGAGTTCGCCCTCAGCATAAAGGACCTATGGCGTGTGTTTCTGAGTACAGACCACCCGAATGGTGGACCGTTTCTGAAATATCCTCTAATGATGTCGTGGTTGATGAGTAAGAAGCAAAGAGACATTTGGTTAGAGAAGGTCCACAAGTTTGCTAGTGAGCGTTCGACTATAGCTAACATAGACAGAGAATATTCTCTCAACGACATTGCAATAACAACAAGAGCTGCACCTGCTAAGATTCTTGGTCTTGAAAAGACAAAGGGTCATCTTGGTGTTGGTGCCGATGCAGATATTGCAGTCTACGGATTCATCCCTGAAAAAACAGATCTGGCAAGTAACCCTGATTTGATTCTGAAGTACTTCACCCAAACCCAACTAACATTCAAGGGTGGTGTGCAGGTATCTAAGAAGGGAATTGTTGGAAAACAACTACAGTCAAGAGTCATCTCAGTTCACCCTGAACTCAATGAAGATCTCGACCGACGAATAAATAGTGAACTTGAGGAAATGATGAGCAAGTGGTTCTCACACTCCTTCAGTAACTATCCAGTTCCTAAACGGTATAGAGAACACATAGAGATGCCAACTGTTATCGATGCAACCTCGATACAAGCCTAAGGCGGAACTAACTAACAATGGCAATTCTTGGTAAACTCACGGGAAGCCGCTCCATAACATTCGTTGCAATCTTTGCGGCGATGATTGCAGTCCTTGATTCAATACCTATGATTCCCGGTTTCTATGGAGGGATATGGGACTCTTGGGCGTTCATACTAAGTCCTCTAATTGGGATTTTGTTAGGTCCAGTTCTTGGAGTAATTTCAGTTGGAATAGGAGGTCTTACAGGGCATCTAATTTATTTTAGAGATCCCATTGAACTAATATTCATGCTCGGAGCACCTGTAGGGGCAGGTGTGGCAGGACTTCTATTCCAAGAAAGATGGCGATCAGTTTTCGCAATATATTCAGTATTCCTTCTGGGATATTTCATCACTCCAGTCACATGGTCACTATCACTATTGGGCATTTGGGATGTTTTAGTTGGATTTGCTCTAGTTCTTATGGCAACCGTAGTATCAACTATAAACAAAGCAGGGACAGATTATTTGAGTTCTACTAATCTAAAGCTAATTCTTGCGACAGTGATCGGTCTTGAAACGGATATTCTCGTAAGAATCTTCATTCTTATCCCAGGCCAGGTTTATTGGACATACTATGCAATGCCTTTGGAGATTCTTCAAGGACTCTGGTTAGTAGCTGGAATCATCACACCAATCAAAGTCATGCTATCAGCCTTAGCAACAATAGCAATTGGCCAGGCATTAATTCGTCATTTCCAAGAATGGAAGCAGGATTCTGGCAATCTGCTCACGATGGAAGAAGAAAGATAACGATTAGTATAGAAGTCACCAAAAGTTGGTGACATAGAATCGATAACTTATTCAAGGGCGAGTATCCCACACGAGTTTGGAAGGAGTACTGATTAATGCGAATAGGAATTGAATTCGTTCCGGACAAACCAATTGAAAAAATAGTCAAATGGACAAAGCTTGCTGAAGAAGCTGGTTTTGATAATGTCTGGATAACTGATCATTATAACAATCGTAACGTTTGGGCTACACTAACAGCTCTTGCTTTGAACACTGAGAAAATCATCTTGGGACCGGGTGTCACAAACCCATTCCATATCAGTCCCGCTTTGACTGCTTCAGCTGCAGTGACTATCAATGAACTCAGCAAAGGACGCGCAGTCATTGGTATGGGAGCTGGTGATAAGGTCACTCTAAGTGCTCTAGGCATAAAATGGGACAAACCTGTGTCAGCAGTAATTGAGTCAATCAAGTACATGCAAGCACTGACTGCTGGTGACAAGTTCAAAGCAGACGGGAAGGTCTTCAAGGTCAAGAGAGCCAAACTTGCGATTGTAAAGAAGAAAGAAGTCATGGGTGCTGATGGAAAACCAATAATGAAAGGGGACAAACCTCTGAAGAAGGCTCCCAAGATACCCATCTATGCAGGCGCACAAGGACCGATGATGTTGAGTAGAACTGCACAAGTTGCGGATGGTATTCTCATTAACGCAAGTCATCCCAGAGATTTTGATCTTGCCATGGAAAAAATCAAGGAAGGTGTCGAAAAAGCAGGAAGGGACATCAAGGATATCGATATCGCCGCTTATGCTTCATTCAGCATCGGAAAGACAAGAGAAGAAGCCCTTGAGGGTGATGCAAAGATCGTTGTTGCGTTCATCGTAGCAGGTTCACCGGATGTTGTTCTTGAGCGACATGACTTAGACATGGATGCGTGCAACAAAGTTCGTGCACTGCTAGGTGAGGGGAACTTCAAGGACTTACCAGGAGCCATCACTGACGAGATGATTGATGCGTTTGCTGTTGTTGGTAACAAAGATCAGTGCATCAAGCGTATCGAGGAACTTGGAAAAGTTGGTGTTACTCAATTCGTTGTAGGTTCACCAATCGGTCCCAAGAAGAGTGATGCAATAAAGCAAATTGGCAAGGAAATCATTCCTCACTTCAAGTAGTTCATCTGCAATCAGAAGAGTGTGTAGTAGTGGCCTCAGCCATGTCACTATTCACTCTTCAGATTATTTGTTATGCAAGAGCTTGTAGGGCTCTACCTGCTAGAAACCAACTAATATCACCTAACTGCTCGTGAGGTATATAGAAGATGGAATTCTTGTCATAGAGTAATCTCACACTGGCAGGAAACTCTTCATCTGCATCCTCAAAAACAAGAAGGACCTTCACCATTGGCAGAAAGGAAATCTCAATGCCTGCATCACCGAAATCTACTCTCTTCCCACCCAGCCGCTCAAGTGCAGTGAATAATTTATCTTTGTGCTCAGTGTATGCTTCCGTAAGTCTCCCAATGTCCCCTTCATCAAAAGCGTATCTGCAAGCCCATGAACCACTGAGTGAATTGAATTTCACCCACTCGCCTGCAACGCCTTCATCCTTCGACTTACTGTGATAGTAAAGATGCGGAACAATTCGACTAGTATGAGATTTCTTGTCTGCAATCACATCGTAGGTTTCTCCAGTTTCAAAATTCACTCTTAGACCCAGAATATCGACATATTCGTCACCGATACCGAATCTGTTTCGAAGTGTACGAATGTCATCACCAAAATTGTCCCAGCTCCACCAAGCAGAGCTTGTTTCGACTTCCTCTGCATTGAATCTTCCCGCAAGTTCACGAGATAGACTCGACCAGTATTCAAGAATGTCATCAGGCATTGATATCAGCTCTTTTCATGGGAGAATTTACAATCTGAGATCCCAACTGCATCACAGACTGCTTGTCTTGCATTATAGCCTGCAATGTGGAGGAGTGCGTCACCATATTCTCTATCTTTAGCCATTGAAGCTGTGCAGGGGTATGAATGGTGTGCTTTTGAAATCTCATCAAACAAAGCGTCTGTATCTTTTATCGACTTACCTCGTATTTTCTGACTGACGTACCAAGTGCAGCCACAAGGAGCTGATCTTTTTGGTCCTATTTCAGCAATCATGT
>JAEOSL010000138.1 GCA_016840385.1 Candidatus Thorarchaeota archaeon
AAGTACTGTAGCCATGGTAACATCTGCAGAAACTACTCCAATGAGTGATCCGTTGTCAAATCTGACAGGTCTTCCCATTGAGATGACCAGACCTACTGATTCGTCAACGTAAGGTGCTGTAAATATTACGTTATCTTCAGAGGGACTAATTCCTGCAACATTGGTGTACCACTCTTGGGCATTTGCATCATAATCAAGCCCTGGACCATCAAGGTCCTGGAAATATGACAAGTCATCAAAGGGATAATTCCTAAACAAGTGCTGATCTGATACAGCAAGATCATATCCCATGTAGAGCCATCTGTAATCCGGATTCATTTTGTGAAGTGCCTTGAATACATTGATCATATTTGATGAGTAATCAAGTGCATTACTAGTTGCTGATGAAAGATCCAACGGATTGTTGTTATTCCATTGTGCCCTAGGCATGAAATAACAATCAGCATCAAATGAGATTGTTGTAGATCCACCATAGCCATCTATGATTTCTGTATCCGTTTCAAAATCTAAGGCTCCCCAACTTGGTTCCACAGTAGAATCCCAATAGTAACTATACTGTGGTGTTGCTGTAATTCGTTCATTGAACAAATCTTCGCAATATTGTTCCATCATGTAGACTCCATCGATATAGCTCTGCCATCTCTCCTCTATGAAGAGTGCAGTATCATTGGATAGTCTCTGAAGATTCGCTAGTTCCTCAGCTTTTAGCGCATCAGCTGCATCTCCTGCATTAGCATTAGATACGGTGAATATCTCACCAATTGATAACGCTGAAATAACAAGCATTGGCACTAGCGCCACTACTACAAATGTGACGACTATTCTCTTTGAGATGTCCATTTCCTCTTTCTCCGCGTGTACTTGTAAATTGTCATGTTGACCATCATTTCTAGTGAAAACCCCTACCCTGTTTGTGCTCTCAGCTCCTCGATAAGCTTCTCCGCAAAATCACGAGAGCTCATTCGCTCGTCAAGAGCGAACAGATTTCCATCTAGAGTTCCTTGAACTGTTCCTTCACCGAGAAGGATAATCAAGGTCCTACGTAATAATGTACGATCTACACCAGTTTCTTTTTCCATTTCTTCTACATCAACTGCATCGGCACCTTTGAGTAAATCATGAAGGATTGATCGTACGTTTTGTGCTTCCTTCTCACCGATCTTCTTGTACTTTGGTTTCTTTTTAGTTCTAACAAAAGTACTACCGTCAATATGCCCCTCAATATCACCACTCTGTATCATCGCTTGCAGACTTCGTCTTAGATTGTATGCTGCTGGTCGTGGGAGGGTCTTTCGAAGTATTCTATCTAATTCTTTGAGTTTGATCTGAGTGTGTTTCCCTGTAATCGAATCGATACTCTCCTGAATATATTCCTCGATTACGTATTCTTCAATCATCTGTAATGTAGCACCGCACGATTCGCATTTTGGTGCTTCAGGGGATGTTGGCGCTCCACAGTTACCACACTTGATTGCTCTTCGATAGAGTATTTCCTTCGTTGAGCCAATCTGCTGAAGAATCACCTTCTCTGTTCGTGAAGCTTTTCCGGTTTCTTCTACTTCCCAGAAGCTTAGTCTCCTATCTTTAGTACTTACGACTAGGTATGAGATATCTGAAATCTCGTCTGGAACTCCTGTTGCCATTGATCTCGGTACATTTCCTACATCAATACGGTCTATCTCATTTCCATCTATATCCCAAACTCTCAGAGTTGATGATAGGTCTCCAGTAACGAATAATTTTCTTTCATCAAATGATAAAACTGCAAATACTGTAATTTTTTTTCCCAGTTGAAGTTCTTTTAGCTGGTATCCTGCGGCTGTTAGAATTGTAATCTTCCCTTTCTTATCAGCAATCACAACTTCAAGTTCTGTATCATTTGTTATGTCCTCAAGCCAGACATCAGCAATCGGCGCATCAACATTTCTTGTAAATATAGCATCCTTGTCATTATTGTAGAGAATGATCCTTTTGTTCTCGAGTGCTACAACAACTTCAGCTGCATCATCTCCATCAACATCTCGAGCATCGCATGCAACCACATCACTCTCTAGTCGGATATTCCAGACAGTGCTTCCTCTATGGTCCACGACAAGTACTTTCTTTCCCACTCCACCAACAAGGGAATCCTTACCTTCTCCCTCTACGTCAGCAACTGCTATGCAACGAACCTTGCTACTCCATTTTCGTGTGCTACGAAGTGTACCCTTTGCATCAAAGACCCTCATTCGATCTCCGTAATCAAGAGAAAATACTTGCGCGCTTGTATCGCTCCTTTGTCTCACGTACACGGAGTAGACGTTTGCTGAGGTAGGTACACTGGCAATTGCTCGAATCTTCAAGTCTTAGTTCCGCTCCGTAGAGTGTTTGGAACATAGCAATATAAGTGTGCACTGAAACCAAAATCCCTAATGAGTCATTCAGGAAAATGCAATGTTGGATTTCTTTGGACTGACCTTCTTGAAACCTTTGATTTTGGGAGAAAGCATCCGATTAAGATTGGTCGTTTTAAGATGCTGCATGATTTCATTGAAGAGAAGGGGTTTCTTGATCAATCCAATGTAAAAATTATCAATCCTGAATTACTCACTGATGAACTCTTGAAGAAGACTCACGCAGCAGATTACATTGCGAGAATACAAGAGATATCAGAAACTGGTGTTGGGGATATCGATATAGATACTCCCGGTTTCAAGAATATCTACTTTCACTCACGTCTTGCGTCGGGAGCTTCTGTTACAGGTGTTCATTCCATTATGTTAGGCAAAGTAGACCATTTCATTTCTCCTACAGGTGGTTTCCATCATGCAACCTTCGAGAAAGGTGGAGGGTTCTGTATAATCAACGATGTTGCCGCGAGTGTATATGCTCTGAAGGAGTATGGTGTGAATCGCATTCTGATCGCAGATTTTGATGTTCATCACGGTAATGGAACCCAGACCTATTTCTATGATGACCCTGGTGTTATGCAGGTTTCATTTCATGAAGATCCCGAATGGATGTTCCCACATGATGGTTTCATAAAAGACATAGGTTCTGGCTCAGGACGAGGTTACAATATCAATATGCATTTTCCAATGGATGCAGGCGATTCTGTATATCGATATGCGTACGATGAACTGGTTCCACCATTGATTGAATTCTACAAACCCGAATTCATCATCTTCCTCCCTGGTTTCGATGCGCACTACAAGGATAGACTTGCTCATCTTACAATCACGACTGATATGATTCGCTATGTTTCAGAATCAATCCATGAAGCTGCTCATATTCATTCAAAGGGGCGGATGGGCGCTATGACTGGTGGTGGTTACACTCGAAACTCATTAACGTGGGGATTTGGCACCGTTATGTCTGTACTTTCAGGTCATCCATATGAACCACCTGTGCAAGAACCTCCTTTCGTAGACGATAAAGAAACTTGGAATATAGTACGTTCCAATGTCGATGAAGTGAAAGACTTGGTCTTCCCAGAACTTGGAATTTAGGATATTCTAAAACCCAATATTCAATAAAATACCTCCAGATAGAAGGATGTAAAAGACTCACAGTAACATGATGCGAAACCAAAGGAGAAAATCTGATGCATGTTTCTAAATCCCTTTGTAATCCCAAAGTATGCAAATACGAATGTTTGGATGCCTGCAGCGATACACATGGTGATGATCCTCCTCTTATATTTTGGAAAGATTCTCTAATCCCTGTGATTGATGAAGACACGTGTACAGAATGCTTTGCTTGTGTACGAGCCTGTCCGTTGAATGCCATCAGCATAGACGGTGAGGCATCGGTCACTCCTGAGCTTATTCCACCTCCACCTGAAACTCAGGAAACATCTGAGAAACCCTATGAAGTATCTGACATACTCTCAAGGATGTCAGAAGCTGATACCATCTTTGCTCGTGTGCAGTTTGATCCAGAATACGAGTTCTACCACCAGACGGAATTTTCTGGTGCTGAGTATATGATTTCCAAAGGAATTCCCGGCTACAGTCGTTTCGAATATGAACTCAGCGTCGCTGCATGGAAACTTTACGATTCACGACATTCGATAAAACGACCTGGAATTGGACTTGATCCTGAGGCCGATGAAACTGGTGAAAAGCTATCTTCAGATTCTGAGGAACTTACTGATATGGTAAAGAAAGCAGGGTTGTTCTTTGGAGCTGAACTTGTAGGTATCGCTGATTTGAATAGAACTTGGTTGTATACTCATAATCGGAAGAGTGAACCATATGATGTGCCAGAATCATTTACCCGGGCCGTTGTTATGGCGGTAGAGATGGATTATGATGCGATTGCTTCATCTCCTACTTTTACAAGTGCAGCAGCAACAGGTCTTGGATATTCGATGATGGCGTTCATCGAGGCGGAACTAGTATCATTCATTAAAAGAATGGGATACAATGCAATAACCTGTGGTAATGATGTTGGGATGAGTGTTCCAATGGCAATAGATGCAGGTCTTGGTCAATACGGACGCCATGGTCTCCTTATCACAAAACCCTTCGGTCCTAGAGTTCGTATTGCCAAAGTATTGACCGATATGCCATTGATTCCTGACTCTCCAGATATTAATTTTGGAAAAGCAGTTGTTCGTTTCTGTGAAACCTGTGAGAAGTGTGCTACGACATGTCCCTCCCAATCCATTCCCTTTGGAAAAGAGCGAACTTGGGAAGGCAAAACGAAATCAAATAACCCTGGAATCAAGAAATGGTATGTTAACGTGGAAACCTGCTATGGCTTCTGGGTTGAGAATGGTTCTGAATGTTCTAATTGCATCCGCTCATGCCCCTACAACAAGAAAGATGGAATCATGCACCGTTCTGTTATGTGGTTTGTTCAACATACACCGTGGCTTAATCGGCTCATCGTCAAGATGGATGATATAGCTGGATACGGAAAGCAAAAATCTGGCGAAAAATTCTGGAAGAAATTTAGGTGATATTCCTCCTAGTAGAGAATATTAGGGCGTGACGCCTATTAATTAGAGTCTGTTAAAGAGTAATACAACGTGATTTATCCGGTTTGCGCAAGAATAAATCGAAGTCCGGAGTATGTATGGCAATGTCAAAAAAGGCAGGGACACGGACACAGAAAACTAAGAAGAGTGGGTCTAAGACAAAGAAGAAATCTCTCACTGCAATTGCCAATTGGAATGATGACATGATTTTAGCTATTCTGAATAATGCCCACGATGGAATCGTTATTCTTGGTGATGACTACAAATTTGAGTATATCAACGAGCGAGGATTGACTCTCTATGGGGGACCTGCATCAGACTTAGTGGGCAAAGATTTTCGAACATTCATGAAAGATGATATGGCAAAAATGGTTACTGAGTATTATGATATGAGGCGTAGAGGTGAAGATGTACCTTCTACGTATCCGTTTCGCTTATTGCGAAAAGATGGCAAAGAGGTGACCGTTCAAGCTCGTATATCAATGATCATGGGCCCAGACAATAAACAAAAAATCATTGCACACCTCCAAGATATTACTCAAATGGAAAGTGACCTGCGAGCTCTTGAAGAATCAAAAACTCGATACAAATTATTAGTTGAAACCATGAATGATGGTTTGGCCATAGATAATGTCGATGGAGAACTGACCTACGTCAACGATGCGTTTTGTAGAATGCTTGGGTGTACCACTGGAGAACTTATTGGAAAACACTGGAGTGAACTTACAGCCGAAATGACCCGTGAAGATGTCGAGGGAAAATTGAGTCAACGAAAAGCTGGTGTATCTGAGAGTTACGAATTGACATGGTGTCACAAGAATGGAGAAACTGTTCCAACTATTGTTTCTGCCACACCATATATTGATAACGATGGCAATTTTGCAGGAACTTTTGCTGTGATAACTGAAATCACTACACAAAAGGATGCTGAAGAATCAATTCAATTCTATTTAGACCTTCTATCACACGATATTGCTAATCAATTGCAGGTCATTATGACCAGCAGCGGTTTACTCGAACAGGAAGTTCCTACTTCATATATCGCAGATGCACGGCAAGATATTCTGGATGCTGTAGATCGGTGTAATCGGCTCATAACCAAGGTGAAACGAGCAGGTCAGATTCGTCAATTATCAATTTCAAGTATAGATCTTGTCGACGTTATTGATGAAAAGGTGGCAGTTCTCGAACGTGTGTACAACGCAAAGATTCACAGAACTGGTTTAACAAAGAACGTAATGGTTGACGCTGATGTATTGCTAGGTGAACTCATCTGGAATCTTTTAGAAAATTCAGCACGTCACAATCCAATCGATAACAAGGAAGTCTGGATTGAAGTCAAACCAAAAGGCGATTCAGTCTTACTTTCGATTGGAGATAATGGCCCTGGACTTAGCGACAGCAGGAAGAAGAATCTCTTCACAGAGCGGAGCCATGCTGGCGGAGTTGGGCTCAAATTAGTACAACAGATGATTCGAAAATATGGCGGGTCAATTGAAGTAGTAGATCGAGTGAAAGGCAAACCTAGTGCAGGTGTGATCTTCACAGTGACTCTTCGAAAGGCAAAGAAAGCTAAATGACGTCCCAATCATCTAGTTTTATTCTGCAATCTTGTATAAAGTCCTTCAAAGAAATCTTTCTTCTTGATCTCGTTAATCTTGAAGAAATTCGTTCTGATACGGTACAATCTATTCTTTACCGATTGATAGTCCTTCAGTTTTCTTTTACCGACGGCGGTATCAATGATTGTAGTTACTGCTTCAGGAAAGTTGTCGATATATTGGCATTGTTTCACTTGAATATGAAACAGAGTACTTTGTAAAATGTCTGTTCTAGATATACATTTTGATTCCATTGCGCACGGTCCCCACGCATTAGACATTTAATTATTCTAATAAAAGTTCTAATAATACTCACACGGTGTCTAGTGTATCCATCCGCGCGTTACGTTTTTTTCGAGAGTTGGAGTTATAATATGGACTGAAAGATGAAGATTCGGAACTGTGTTCATTATGAGAATTGCCTCTGTCATCGACATTAGTTTGGTAGACGTACCCAAAATTCCTGTGACTGTGATTTTTACAGGTGGATGTAATTTTGATTGCGGGTATTGTCAGAATACAGAAATCATTCCATTGGAATCCGGTTCTGAGATGGTTATCTCTGATATTGTTGAGAGAGTTCGAGGGAATTTGTCTGATGGATACTGTGTCACTGGTGGTGAACCTACAATTCACAAAGATTTACCACTTCTTCTCAAAGCATTGAAGGAGGATGGTGCGGACCATATTAACCTCAATACTCAGGGTTCAGTTCCTGATATTCTTGAGAAATGTCTTCCATTCATTGATTCGGTCTGGTTTGACATGAAGACCATTCCCGAACGTTATACTGAGATTGCAAGAGTGAAGTCTGACCCTTGGTCACGAGTTCTGAGAAGTATCAAACTCCTCATCGATTCAGATGTGAAGTATTGGCCTCGTACAACCTACGTAGGTAAGCTTATGGGTCCTGATGAAATTCAAAAGATTGCAAACATTCTGCATGATCTCGGCTTTCAAGGCGAGTATCTTATCCAGAACTATAAGAAGACATCTGGAACTCGAGCAGATATTGTTGCTGATTTTGAGGAAGCTGAGCAAAACGAATTGGAACCATTGATTGATTCTATGCCTTCTGGAATCACTCTGAAGCTTGAGTGGCGCTAAGGTGAATGAACAAACACACAGACAACCTTTTAAACTCCCTAGGGGACACCTTGTTTTGACCACGCCAGATACTAGGTGTTAATCTCCTGGAGTGTCTTATTATCATGTTTCCGACACAGAGTATGGGTTATGACCGAGCAATCACTGTCTTCAGTCCTGAAGGAAGACTGTATCAAGTAGAGTATGCAACAGAGGCAGTCCGTCATGGACCGCTAGCCGTTGGAGTGAAAGCTGCTGATGGTGTTGTATTAGCTGGAGAGAAAAGATCTCCTCATGCACTTGCTGACCTCGAATCACTCAAGAAACTTCTCTTGATTGACGATCATGTTGGAACTGCTATTGCAGGCCTACATGCAGACGCAAGGAAACTCATCGACCAAGCTCGAGTTCAAGCTCAGATAAACAAGCTAAGCTACGATGAACCAATTTCAATCCAGTCTCTGGTTGTAAATATCTGCGATACCAAGCAACTTCATACACAATATGGCGGAGCTCGTCCTTATGGTGTATCGTTACTTCTTGCTGGTATTGATGACCATGGTCCCCAACTCTATACAACTGACCCCTCTGGGTCATTCTGGGGTTGGAAAGCTGCAGCAATTGGCAAAGAAGCCGACGTAGTTCGTGATTTCTTCAGTGAGAACTACAAGCCTACTCTCAAGATTGATGCTGCTCTCGATTTGGCTCTCAAGGGTCTCTTCAGATCTGATGATCTCGCCGCTCTTGATGTTGCTGAGAAGTCTAAGACTGTAGAGATTGGAATGATCAATACAACTGACAAGATGTTCAAAATCTTGACCAATGATGAAGTAGAAGTTAAACTGACAGCTCTTGTAGCATAATTCAGATTCTCATCTTTCACATTGTTTGACCAGTTGGTCAATAATCAAACCAGCTATATCTATACCTGTTACTCTAGATAGTGCGCTCCATGAAGGGGCTGCATTAGCTTCTATTACGCATGG
>JAEOSL010000036.1 GCA_016840385.1 Candidatus Thorarchaeota archaeon
GATGGTACAATTGCTATTGTAACTGATATCACTGAAAGAGTGAATGCTGAAGCTGCCTTGAAAGAATCTGAAGCTCGATTTAGAAATATTTTCGAGAGTTCCCCTGTAGGGATGCATCTTGCGGAGATAACAGAAGATGGTCAATTGATATTGGTCGATGCAAATCCTGCAGCAGAAGATTTTGACACAAAGTACGATAGTATCAAACACTTTGAAATTGGGTCTCGATTAGATTATGAAATCAAAGGTCAGAGTGGAAAAGTAATTGAAGAAAAATACAAGGATATTTTGGCGACAGGGATTCCTTGGAATCTTGAAGACGATCTTGTTGATAAGCAGGGCAACGTAATAGGGGCGGTTCACCTCCAAATCTTCAGGGCGTCATCCGAAAACATAGTTACATCATTTCTTGATATCTCGGAACGAGTAATCGCTGAAAGACAAATCCGAGAATTGAATCAAGAACTTGCGCAACGGGTTGAAGAAAGAACTGCTGAGCTTGCAGCTGCCAACAAAGAGCTTGAATCTTTTGCATACTCTGTTTCCCATGATTTAAGAGCACCTCTAAGAACAATGGATGGATTCAGCAAAGCACTGTTGGAAGATTACTCTGAAAATATCGATGATACCGGTCAAGACTATCTTAATAGAATACGCGCTGCAGCAAATAGAATGGGTTCACTTATCGAAGATGTGTTAAGTCTCTCAAGAGTTACTCGAACAGAGATGGACCGAATGGATGTTAATCTCTCAGATCTTGCAAGAGATGCAATGCAAGAACTATCAGCACTGAATCCAGAGAGGTCAATTATCTTTTCTGCTGTTGATATTGCAAACGCTAGATGCGATCGTCGACTGATGAAAGTTGCAATTCACAATTTAATCGAGAATGCATGGAAATTTTCTGACAAGGTAGATGACGCAAAGATTGAATTTGGCACCAAAATGATCGATGGAAAACGAGTATTTTTCGTCAAGGACAATGGTGCAGGGTTTGAAATGAAATTCAAGGAAAAACTATTTACACCATTCCAACGCCTTCATCCATCAGAGGAGTTTGAAGGTACAGGGATTGGCTTGGCGACAGTCCAACGTGTAATTACCAGACACGGAGGATTAATCTGGGCGGAAAGCGTAGTAGATGAAGGTTCGACCTTCTATTTCACAATACCTGATTGAAGGAGAAATTGGAAATGAGCGGAAAAAAGATACTCTTAGTTGAAGATAGTACAGATGATGTCCTTCTTACTCTGAGAGCACTCCAGCAAGCCAATATTCTCAATGAGGTAATTATTGCCAGAGATGGGCAAGAGGCAGTCGAATATCTCACTGGTGAGGACCAATATGAAGGAAGAGATACTTCCGACACTCCAGTGGTAGTACTTTTGGATCTCAAGATGCCAAGAATGGGGGGTTTAGAGTTTCTTCGAAGGATTAGGTCGATCAAATCACTAAAGCTCCTTCCCATTGTTATTCTTACATCCTCTAGGGAAGATCAAGATATCTGCGAGAGTTACAATCTAGGTGCGAATTCATACATTCAGAAACCTGTTGATTTTGATCAATTTGTCCAAGCTATTCGAACACTAGGTCTCTATTGGCTAGTACTTAATGTAAGTCCACCTGGAGGTACAGAAGAGTGAGTGAGAAACATCGTATATTGCTCATTGAAGATTCGGAAGACGATGCAATTCTATTGGAACGTCAGTTAAGAAAAGGGAATATGGAACACGAAATGAAACGAGTCTGCACTTCTACTGAAATGAAAGAAGCTTTGAATGATAGCACATGGGATGCCATCATTTGTGACTACATGATGCCTGAGTTCACTGTTAATGATGCTTTGGAGATTGTTCGAAGCAAGGGTGTTGACATTCCCTTCATCATTGTATCTGGAACCATTTCCGATGAAACCGCTGTCGATATGATGAAAGCTGGCGCACATGATTACCTTACAAAAAATAACCTGAGTCGGTTGGTTCCTGCACTTGAACGAGAGATGGTTGAAGCAGAACATCGACATCAACGACGAGTAGCTGAGGACGCACTTCGTGAAAGTGAACGCAAACACAGGATGCTTATTGAGTCATTAAACGATACAGTAATTGTATTCAGTACCGAAGGGACAGTTTCAGAATTCTACTCTCAGTCCCCCATTGTTCGAGACCTTACTATTGATGGACATTTGGGCAAGTCCATTCCCGAGATATTCGTTCCATCTATAGTGAAAAGAATTTCAGAGCTTGTACAAGCCACACTAGAGAATAAAATTACAACGACATTTGAATACCCAATGAATGGAAGATGGTTCTCTGCAAAACTGGGCCCCCATGAAGATGGATCTAGAGCAGTGATGGTGCTTAGGGATGTTTCAGATCTTAAGCAAGCAGAAGAAGAGGCACGTCAAGCTCACGGTGTTGCAATGTTGTACCAAGATATTACCGGACATGACATTCGCAATCTCTTACAGGCAGTAATGATTGCATCAGATCTCCTAACATCTGATGAAACTGATCAATCCCGACTTTCTCTTTTGCATCATGTCACAGAAGCAGTCGAAGAAACAAGTAATCTCATCACGTCTGTTGAAGCAACTGCAGATCTATTATCTACACCTCTTGAAAAGACTTCTCTAGATTTCACTCTAAAATCATGTGTGACAGTATTTCATGAAGAACACAAGGATGTTGATGTAGAAAGCACTGTAGAGGTCTCTGAAGCGGTTGTAAACGCGGACCGTTTTCTCTGTCATATGTTGATGAACGTGTTCTCAAATGCTGTTAAACACAACAATAGCAATGAGCAGAAAGTATGGACGCGTCTGACTGTAGTCGATGACGGATATGAAATCACAATTGCTGACAATGGACCTGGCATCAAAGATTCTCTGAAAAAGAATCTCCTCAGTCCTGAGAGACGATCTGGTGGAGTTGGAATTCTGCAGTGCATCCAAATCGCTAACAAATATGGTGGGGCATTTGAGATTCACGATAGGATAGCTGGTTCTCCTGAAAAGGGAGCCAAATTCAGACTGTGGCTTCCGAAGGCTCAAGTGTAATTATAGAATTCTAAGACCGTACAATTGGTCTTGGTAGAGGTTCTCTCTTGTGTTTCGAAAGGTTCATCATCTTCAGGATATTTTCTACCTTCGATTTTTCAATTCCCCAAGAAACAATTTCATCCTCGCTCATTCCTTTCTCTAGATGGAGGAATATAATCGAATCAAGCTCAGGATAAGTGACTCCAATTTCCTTTTCATCAGTCTGACCTTCCCAAAGTCCTGCTGATGGTGCTTTCTCAATGAGACTTTCTGGCACCCCTACATGTCTTGCTAGATCCCAAACATTTGCTTTGTAAAGCTCGGCAATTGGAAGAATATCCGTTCCACCATCTCCATATTTGGTGAAATATCCAATCATCAGTTCTGTCTTGTTGCCTGTTCCAAGGACCAGTCGGTTTTCCTGATTTGCTCTTGCATACCAAGTAACCATCCTGAGTCTTGCAGCAAGGTTGCCACGAGCGACCTTCTCGAGGTTCAAAGAATCATAAGCTTCAATCGCTTCTTTCAATTCGAAGATTTCGTGCTTCATACCAAGTTTTTCTGCAATGAGTTTTGCATCATCAATATTCTTGCTATCCTTTTCTGCATCAACTGGCATCATGATGCCTAAGACCTTCTCAGGGCCTATTGCTTCGCATGCAAGCACTGCAACAAGACTAGAATCAATTCCTCCACTGAGGCCAAGAACTACTCCGTTAACACCAACTTTAGCAACATAGTCCCTGATGAAACTGACTATCTTCTCTCGCACAGGCTCATAGTCATCGAATCTGAGATCTTTCGGCAAATCCATTTGATTACCTCATGTTCTCTATTTGTCTACTCCTTTTGTATATTATCGGAGTGGCAATATCTACCCGTGCCAAACGGTGATGGCAATTAAAGCAGCAATGTTTCAATGAGGAAATAGAAGAATGAGGCATTTCCTATGTAGAAGATCATCACTGCAAATGCACCGATTATTTTCATCCAGAGCTTTTTGTCTAAAACATACTCGTAGCAGAGGAATGCTGAGAGTGCTAGGAAGAACTCAGGAATTATGATATACCATGCAAGATTTCCAGTCATTCCAGTAACTGTTGCAGTCCACGATGGAAGATTGACAAGGGTCAACTCGGACATCACAAAGATCAGAAGACCAAATAGTGATGCACCAAGATATGTTATCTCAGCTGACTTTCTCTTCTGAATCTCCTTGCCTACGAATATGATGATGAAGAAAGGTATTGACCAAAGGAGTGCCATATAGAGTGGAATAGATCCGCCTATCATTGGCAAACCACCTGGTGGAAATACTAGTGCTCCGAGAGTTTCAGCAAGATACCAATCTGGAAATACCATGAAAAGGCTCAAGATGAAACTGAATAACCAGATGCTTTTCCATTCCTCATGTCCTTTGTAGATAATTTCTACAATGATAAGTGCATTATAGAGAATCACAAGGAGCAACATCTTCCCATCAACGAAAGCTCCTGGAAATGGGAAGAGTAGAGTGATGGCTGCAAGCACAGCAAATATCACGTGGATTAGAATGAAATCCTTGATGGACTCATCTTGAAGCAATTGCATATCTCTTCAGCCGTGACTCTAGCTTATTAACTGTGAGGATTTTCTATTCTCTAGCAAGATTCCCTAAGAAATTGAACTATTTCAGAATTCATCATTGGAACGTGTTCTCCTAACCAGACAATATGACCCACACTATCAAGCTTGCAAAGCCTCGCATTTGGTATTTTTGATGCCGAGTATTCCGCATTTGTGAATGAAACATTTGTATCGACAGTTCCATGAACTACCAGAGTCGGACATTTGATATCCTCTAGATTTGAGAAAGCCACGTTTTCCATCTGAGCAACATCATTGTTCAATCCCTGCATTCTAGTACTTATTGGACATGAACTCCGAATGAACCGTTTAAACCAATCAACTTGCTCAGGAATTGACATAACTTGCTTCACATATACATCACGTGCATTAGAACTCAGACTAACATTTTCCTTAAACATCTGCTTCAAAGAAAATGTGGACCATCTTCTTGTCAGAATATCAAAGATCCAAACACCAATGTCTGCCAAAGTGTCTGATAGATAAATCCTCTCAAGTAGTGACTTCTTCTGACTCTCGCGTACAATGTATTCTTGGCTAACTGCTGCAATGAGAACAAGAGCTCCTGCTTTATCTGGGTGACGCAAAGTGAAATGTAGTGCTACAGGTCCCCCAGCAGAGTTACCCATAACTGCAACTTTTGAAACACCTAGTGTTGTCAGAAGTGCATCAATAGCATCAGCCTGTTCCTCATAGGTTTCTCCTGAACTCAATGGTGTACGAAGATATCCTGGTCTGGATATTGCCAATATTGAGAATCCCTCTTCGATCCACATCTCTGCATCAAGCATACTCTGGTCATATCCACCAGGTCCACCATGGAGTACTAAGAGGACTGGACCTTCTCCCTTCAGGACATATTCGATCTCACCTTGTGATGTTTTTGCGATCTTACTGTTTTTTATGAGAGTTGAAATTATATTTCGTTTCCAGCGTCTGAATGTTATAATAATCCAGACGAATATCAATATCAAAAACACAAGGGAAATCTCTAGCAACATAGTACCCACAAGGATATTGCTTTCATTTTATTCTTTGGAACTGGTGAGAAAATCAGGCTAAGCTTTATCTACCTTCACGATAGGTACTGGCGAAGCGTATAGGAGCGGCCACTACACTTACTGTCTTTTCCTTATACGCTATTTTTGGAGACAAGAAAATGTCAGTAAAATTAGGACAACTAGACCTCGTATTTGTTGTAGACAATACAGGTTCTATGGGTCCGTATATTCAAAATGTCAAAACCAAGATCCTAGAGATAATCCGCACAATCAAGAAGGAGGAGCTGTGCCACAGACTCAGGGTCGGCTTAGTTTCATATCGAGATCATCCTCCAGAGGAGACCTCGTATATCACTCAGAAGTTCGAGCTCTCTCCCGATACTGCAAAGATTGAACAGAATGTAATGCAGATGGCGGCATCAGGTGGTGGTGATGGGCCAGAAGCAGTATCAACAGCACTCCAAGTGATGAATAAGATGGAGTATCTCAATGAATCTGCAAAGATTGCAATTCTTATTGGAGATGCACCACCTCATGGTGTTGAGCCTAGTGATCGTTGGCTCAAAAGCACCCCTGATGGTGCAAAGTGGGATAAAGAAGCAAAGAAAGCCTTCGACAAGGGAATTGTCGTCCACACAGTGGGATGTTTCCCTGAGATTACCAATTACCAGAATGGTGTAGCAACTTATGAGAAGATTGCTAACCTTTCACAGGGAAGATTCATCCCTCTAGAGAAAGCCGAGCTTCTTGTCAACATCATCACTGGTCTTGCTGTCGAGGAAATCGACAAGATCGCAATTCAGAAGTCAATTCTTGAGGACCTGGGAGTTAGCATGGAAGATTTCCCTGCTGATGAAGAGTTCACTGAAGAGAAGATCTCTGAGATGGTTGCAAAGGTTCAAGCTCAAGGAGTCAAGAAGAGAGCAATGGCTGTAAGATCAGCTTCAGCTCCTGCTGCACGTAGTGAAGACACTGCAGTAGAAGTACAAGAAGTTGATGAGGCTGACATCCGCGAGGCTGTACGACAGCTGAAATCTAAATCTGGGAAATAATTCTTTACGGTGCTGCTCAATGCAGCACCACTTTCTTTTAAACAAGAACAGTATCTTCGAAATCCATATCTTATACTCTGGATAGTGAATAATCATGCCTAGTAGACAATGGGACTATTTCATGTCGAACTTCTTCGGAGACCCCTACATGATGTGGCATGACGGCATTGATCCAACAGCCGCATGTATCTTAGAGGGTGCTGAACGAGATCAGGCTGAAGCTATGCTCATCAAGTCGATGGAAGAAGGAAGTCACTATGCAGCAATGGGTCTCCGAGAATTGCGTTCTGAAAAAGCAGTCCCTCTGATGAAGCAAATGCTTGAGAAGGTCAGTGCTGACTTGTTGATTGAGATAGCAATCGCACTGAACACTATTGAGAATACGACTGACTACAATCCCTACGTCATTACTGTTCTGCTTGAATACCCGAGTCCCTATGTTCGTTTGAATGCCGCCCGAAAACTTCGAAACTTTCCAACCCCTGAGGTAATTGCAGCTCTCTACGATGCAGTTAGCGATGAGGATTACCTAGTGCGGATTCATGCGTCTGAGTCTCTTCTCGCAATTCATGGACTCGAATCGATGATTTCTGAACACCGCGAGATTTTCGGACTCATATGCACTGAATATGAACTTGGGAAGGATGAAACTGTCCAGGAAGCGTCAGCAAGATATAAGAAAGCGGAAGTGATGCTTCGCGAGCTGTTCGAAAAGGATGATCAAACATGAAAGAATTCATTCTAGATGGCAAGAACATGACTTCTGTTGAGAACTTCTACCAGGAAGTTCAGAGAGTCCTTTGTCCCAGTTTCCGTAGGATGGGAAGAAATTTGCATGCATTCAGGGATGTATTGCGAGGTGGATTTGGAGCCTTTGATGAAGGTGAAACTATTCATCTTTGGATTATTCATAAGAAACACATGAAGAAACACCTTCAGGAAGGATTTGTTATTAGGATTTTAAGAGAATTAGATGAAGCTGAGAACATAGTTATGGTGAAAGGAGTCCCTCCGGAAGATGAATGAGATCTGCTAGAAGTAGAAGCTGAAGTACCTATCTCAAACCTCTAGGTTTAACTCCCAAAATTCTTCAATTAAATCGTGACCGAAGCTCTTATGCGGCTTCTCACTGATGCATACAAACCCAGCTTTTTTGTACAGATGTCGTGCAGCTCCTAGATTTTTTTGTGTCCAGAGTTTGACTTTTTTGTACCCATTACATTTTGAGAAATCGATACATTCCTGAATCAAGCGACTCCCAATCCCTCTACTCCTTGCTTTAGGTTCTACAAATAGTAGCCGCAATTGGGAAACGTGATTTCCGGCATCTACAAGCATGACTGATCCGATTATTTCACTATCTAGTTCTACTACCCAAATACGTTCCTTTTTCGAATCATGACTCTGAATGAACTTGACAAGAATGTCACCAACCAGCGCCTCAAAAGATTCATCCCAGTTGTATTCCTCTGCATATAACACACCATGGCGATGGGTAATCCATCCAATGTCTCCTGGTTTGTGTTGACGTAAGAGATACGATGATGTACCCTTCTGGTCTGATTCAAGAACATCTTGTATGGCTTTGGTTGCACTAAGAAATCGATGCTGGTTTTCACTTGAGATCTTTGAAAGCATCTCTTTGATTTCCTTTGTTGATCGTTCGTCAAGGTTTCTAAATGATTTTCTCCCTTTGGCAGTCAATCTCAGAATCCTCTGACGACTATCTCTTTCAGAACGCACTTTCTCAATGAGTCCCTCTTTTTCAAAAGTACTGAGAATACGACTCAGATAACTTGGATCGATATTGAGCTTTGCAACTAGATCCACTGAGATAATTCCATCTTGTTGAGCAAGTTCAAAGATTATGCGTGCCTGTATTAGCGAGAATCTAGTCTTTAGCAATCCCTTGTTGAGAAGACCAATACGTCTCGTGTAGAATCTATTGAATTTCCGAACTTCTGCAACACTCTGTTCGAGTTGGCTCTGAGCCATATTGTCCTCATCCTGAAATCTATTCTTGACTCTGTCAACTATATAGTTGACAATGTCAAATAGTTATCATTAATACAGATAAGTACTTTGAACGACGCTTCCTCACGTAAGGTCTGGTTGATTTGAGAAGTAATGGTTGGTGATCAGCGCCAGCAGGGCAAATGGTAAGGGGGGGGGAGTTATGAGGGCATGTTACAGAAAACAAATGCCCCATCAGCCACCTGACCACCATATTTCAAAGAACACAGGTTCCTAATAAGCATCACTCTCGGCGAAAATACCTTAGTTTGTGATAGCAAAAGGCTATTCAATAGAACTGCAGTCCTTTCCGTTATGGCGGACGATAATCACGAAGAGCATCGATACGATTTAGCAAGCAGCTGGGTTAAGGAAAAGATAGTTAAAATTGAAATTGAGGGAAAATCCGATTTTGAAGTAGCTACACCTCCTAATTTTTGGCCAGAAAGCCCCAAAGAAACCCTATCTCCTGAAGATTTGTTTGTTGCATCAGCAGTCTCTTGCTATGGCGTTTCACTTTCAGGAGTTTCAAAACGATTTCATGCTGAATTCACTTCTTTCAAAATAAGTGCAACAGGAACCCTGCATAAGGGTGAGTACGGTTGGGAATTTAAGCAAATCACAATTAAACCCACGATTATTGTTCCTACTCCCAAGGACAAGAAAAGGATGGAAAAAGCAGCAGAGCGAGCTCATAGGTATTGTGTGGTTTCAAACTCTATGAAATGTCCAGTACATCTAGATTTTGAGGTCATTGTTGAATGAATTGTACACACCGATAAGTTATTAACTATTTGAAATAAGTTATTAACATTATGACAGACCATGTGTACAACATTAGTACTCGTGTTACCCGCCCAATGTTCATCGGTGTGAAGATTCAAAACAATGATGAATTCGAGGTCACATCACCTCCGGACTGGTGGCCAGATGCTCCCGAAAAGCACCTCTCTCCCTACACTTTGTTATTAGCTGCATCTGCATCCTGTTTCAGTCTTTCAACATTCAACGCAGCTGGTAGCCTGCATACATCATTTTCCAATATTGAAGTTGAATCGATAGGTACTATGACTGAGAATGATGATAAGGTGTGGAGCTTTGAAAAGATCGAATTGGCCGTCAAAGTGACTATTGATGATGAGTCACAGAAGGATAAAATTGGTCGAGCTATCGAAATGGCTCATAAGACATGTCCGGTGGCAAATTCACTGAATTGTCCTACACTTCTGCATTACGAGATCATTGTAGCTTGATAGAAAATGCGGATTAGAGTTGAGGTAATGGTATATCGACTGTGTATTCTTTTCCACATTGGCAATCTAGTTTGACTGACCAACGTTTTGGTAGTGGAACTTTGAACTCCTCAATTACTTCAGAAAGACTGGTCCTAATTCCTCGTATCAATTTTACATAGACATCAGCTAGGGTTGTTAGTTCCCGTGGAAAATCAAGGTCTGAGAGAAAATACTTGAACGCCTCTTTACACTCTGGGCAGGATGTGGAGAGGAGATTTGTTACGTCTCCACAATTGGAGCAGGTTATTTCATCTCTGCTCATTTTCGGTGCGATAGGAATATTCAGTGTTAGATCATTCTGATGACCGCAAACATAGCAGAAATATTTCAACGGTAACTCTGGCATCAAGATTACATCCTACAATTGATAGGAGAACCTAGGATTTTCTCTGCTAAAAACCTAGCTAATTTGTTGTTTAGAGAGAGTTTATGCATTGGCTACTACTTGACGATTAGGGACCATCAATGGGTCCAGGTTAACATCTATCCGTCGTGCGATCAATATGTCTGTGGTACCAAGTTTTTCAATTTCAACAAAAACATGGCTTCCAATTTCTAAGGTTTCATACCATGTAAATGAATCAACCTTTACCATTAGCTGTTGGCCATTTGGTTTTTCAATTCCTAGATAGCCGTACACTATTTGGCGACTTCCAAATACACCGAGCTCTTTGGATATGATTTTCCCTTCGATTGTATTTTCCATAATCCTCACTATCATTAACTATAGTTAACTAATAAGAAAAGGGTATGGGTTATGTCATTTTACTCATCAATGACTCGTAGGTTATCCGGGTAGAATTCTGCATTCTTAACGTATGAATCAACGTAGATGCTTATTGCCTTGCGAGCGGGATCGTCAGGTCCAAGTTCTCGCATCAATTTAGCTGGAATCCCTGCGTATACATTGTAGGGTTTTGTTTCTGTCTTGGTATGTAACAATGCGCAATTTCCAATTAGCACACCCTCAGAAACCTTACTCCCCAGCATGAGGACTGCACCCATTCCAATAGCGGCGTTATCTCCAATCTCTTCAGCATGGATTGATGCATTGTGTCCAATATTTACTCTCTTTCCGATCTTGGTTGTGAATCTTGGATCGGAATGAATCACTACACCATCCTGAACATTCGTTTCATCATCGATAACGATTGGCCCTCTATCTCCTCGAATCGAAACCATTGGTGCAACAAAGACCCGTTCTCCAATCTTCACATCACCAATTACTGATGCTTGTGGATGAATGAAGGCGGTTGAAGCGATTTCAGGTGTTTTGTTTCCAAGTGCATAGATTGTCATAACATTCAACTCTTCACAAGAACCCCAACATAAGGAACACCATTCTGGTATTTTCTCTACCATCATCTCTCTCTATGCTATATTCTGCCGTGATACCATCTGCAGCATCTTTCATTATCTCACTCCACGGGTCCGACATACGTGAAAAGTGCAGTTCATTGATGAAAAAACCTTCGATTGTTCGGGCTGAAACAATTATGCGAATTGTTATATCCAAGGACTGTATGATTTTACGATGCGGAGGGTTTCAAAATATGAGCACGCAAGATGAAGCTTCAAAATCGGAACGTTTTCCAGAAACTTCGATTACTATCTATGGTGGTAAAACTGATGAAGTTGGAAATGATGCCAAGAGTATTCTTGGTATAGCTGATGATGATTACTATGGGACCTGGCTAAGTATGGGTATTATGCGCCGACTGGGATTTCTTTTTGATGGCGGTGTTGAGAGTGCAGGTGGTCTGGGTGAGATTGTATGTATGTTTGCAATCTTGATTGCAATCTTAGCTATGTTTGCTTTTTGGAGTGTAGCAGTTGTCTTCATCGTTGTTATTGTGTTGACTATACTGAGTGGAGGAGCTGCGTACAAGTTCATTCGCGCAGTGTACATCACTGCTCCTATTTCGAACATGGAAACTTCCAAGATTGATGAGTTTGTTGCTAAACAGCTTACCCAAGGAAGATTTGTGAGAATCGAGGCGAAAACTGAACTTAGTCCAATCACACAAAGTGCTTCCACAGCTGCGCACGCTTTTCGAAGAGGAATTCAGCTCACACTCTTGATTGCGACAATCTTTCTGGTCACTGAAGTTATCTATTTCTTGATGAATCAACATTGGCTCTCAGGATTAAATGTCGCTACTGCAGACTTTGAGATTCTTGTTCTTACAATCTTTGGTGTTCTTTTCCTAGTTGGAATAATTGTAATGGATATTGGAGTTCTGCTTAGGAGAAGAATTGCTAAAAGAATAGAATAAGTGGACTTCAGATCACGTCAAAGACAATCGCCCAGAATTCTCGTTCAGAAACCCCTGTTCTAAGGTCACGAAGGTCTCCTTTGATGTTCTCAAAGGCTGCATGGGATTGAACTATCTTCTGGTCCTCATGCGTTTTCTTCACCCTCTCAGTGATCTCTCTTGCCTGCTCGGGAGTTGCTTGTACACCGCCCATCTTTAGCAGGTACTCAACAAAGTGTCTACCAACGAATTTGCCAAGATGAAACTCTCTTTTTCGACCGACCTTAGATGGACTAATTGGTTCGTAGGTCATTGAGTGGGCTAATTGACCATGAGAATGGATTCCGCTTGAATGAGTAAATGCGTTATCACCACTGATTGATTTATGCAGTGGTAGCGGTACAATGAAATTCTTCTCTACAAGTCTAGAGAGTGAATACAATTTCTCTGTCTTAATTCCTGTATCGATCCCGTATAGTTCTTCCAGAGCCATAACAACTTCTTCAAAGGCTGCATTACCTGCTCTCTCACCGTATGCATTCACACAGACCTGAGGATATGTGACTCCCTCTTCTATTGCAGTCAGAGTGTTAGCAGTTGCTAGACCAAAATCATCATGGCAATGAACTGACATTGGAACCTTGTACTTGCTCTCAGTCCAAAGACGTGATTTGATCTCTTTCATGATATGTCGCATTACTTCAGGTCTGATGAAACCAACAGTATCTGCCACACAGATCTTGGCTGCTCCTGCATCAATTGCAGTTCGATATGCCTGACAGAGGAATTCCATGTCACTCCTTGTTGAGTCTTCAGCAATGTAATCAATAACAAGACCATGTTCTTTTCCAAACTCGATACACTCAGTCAATCGCTCAAGCATTTCTTCACGGGTCATTCTAAGTTGATACTTCAACCTGAAATCTGATGTTGCAATGAAAATTGGAACTTCATCGACACCTGCATCGATACAAGCTTCGATATCTGAGATAACCGCTCTTGCTGGTGCTGCAACACTTGCCTTCGCGAGACCCTCATTTGCGATTGCTTTGACTGATGCTTTCTCTGCTTCACTAACAGCTGGAAATCCTACAGCAACAATAGCAGTACCTACCTCATCTAGCATCTTGGCGATCTCGATCTTCTCATCGATTGTCAATGCTACACCAGGAGTCTGTTCACCATCCCTGAGTGTTTCATCCCAGATGTGTACTCTTTTTGGGAGTGACTTAGGCTTAGTATCTGGCACCTTGTTGTAGTTGACTGCCAATCCTGCCTTTTCTAGGGTTTCCATTGTTCTTGTCCACCTTGGGAACTGCACCTACTTGAATTGGTACTGTCCGAATTTTGGAA
The DNA here is from genome assembly GCA_016840385.1 of Candidatus Thorarchaeota archaeon. Next base: position 13,636 of record JAEOSL010000036.1, read on the forward strand.
TATTCTTCAGTGACTGATCAAGTTTGGCTATTTCCTTATTGAACTCTTGTTCTGTTAAGTGACCACCATCAAGGGCTGTCTTTGCTTTGCCTTTCTTGTATTCAACTTTTGCATTTTCTATATGTGCGAGTCTGAGTGCTGTAGCCATCTCTGGGGTTGCACCAGTCTTTTCACCAATACCTTCGAGCATTGGCATCCAGCATATCTCTTCTATGTGGAAGGCAAATTCAAGACCACGTTCAATGATTCTTTCCAACACTGGACACTTCTTCACTATAATGGTCTTTACCTGGACTGATACTTCTAGACCAATAGCTTCGAATATCTGACCAGCAATTTTAGCCGCATCTTCAGGTCCCTTTCCTCCTATCTTCTCCGCAATCTCTTCTCCCATTTGTTTGAAGCCACCGCTATAGCCTTCATACATGGACAGTGGACCTGTATTCTCACGTAGGCCCCACCAGAGTCCATCAATAAATGCTGTGAATCCAGTTTTCAGAATGTCAAAGTCAGTCATTTTTTACCCCCCTTTGCAAATGGTTTTCCCCATTTATTGAGGAAAGCTATCTCTTCTGGTCCTTGTCTTGGAGGTCCAAGAGTTCGCTCATTCTTTGCATAGCCTAGTGTCAAACAGAGGATTGGTACCCAATGTGGGGATGGAATCCCGAGTCTTTCAGAGACTGCACCTACATCATCAAAGTGATCTAGCTGCACTGATGATACACAGCTTCCTAAACCAAGAGAAGCTGCCGCGAGTGCCATATTCTCCAACATCATTGATCCTGCAATAACTGCATGACGTGGGCTCGACCATCCGTATACTCCACCAGTTCCTCGAAGGGTTGGCTGAGAATTACCTACATGTGTTTGGTCCACAGCGAGAACAAGTAAAACAGGAGCTCCATCTGTTTCTGCTTCTCCTTTGATATACTCAAAACGAGCTCCAGAAATAAGAATGTCAATAGTCCTTTCCAAGCTAGCTTTTGATTTGATATAGCTCAATCTTCGCTCAAGTTCTTCTCGGGGCGTAGCTCTTCCGAAAAGCAAGATTGTTCGGTCAACTGCCATTTGACCAATAAATTTCTGTGTTTTCTTATCGCGAACAACGATTACTCTCCAAGGTTGCTGATTCTCTGCACTTGGGGCAAAACCACCAGCTTCGATAACTTTGTAGATCAAGTCATCAGGTACATCCTTGGATGTGTCGTAATCTCTTATTGCACGACGATTCTTTATTGTTCGAAGGGTTTCGTTATCGTCCAAGGTTTTGATACTCCAGCCTTTGATGGCTTGGCCGAGTATTATCTTTCTTAAGTAAGTAACTCATAAAGAAAAACAGAAAGGAACTGCCTGATTTTTTCTCAGGCAGCTCACTTTGTTTACATTACTGGTGCATCTTTACCATCGTATTTGACATGGAAACCGGTATCGAGATTTGCACATTCTCTGAGAATATTACTTCCAGCCACAACACGTTGAATCTGATTTGTACCCTCGTATATCTGGAGAAGTTTTGCATCTCTCATGAGTTTCTCTGCTGGATACTCAATGATATAGCCGTAACCTCCCATGATCTGAACTGCGTCAATTGCATTCAGCATTGCTGCATCTGCAGCAACGAATTTAGCAAAGGCAGAATCTTTCGAGTTTCGCATGCCTTGATCTGCCATCCATGCAGCATAACGAGTAAGCTGTCTAGCACCTGCGGCTCGTGCACCCATATCGGCTAGCATGAAACTAATTCCTTGGAATTTGCCGATTGGCTGACCGAATTGATGGCGGATATTAGCGAACTTTGCAGATTCATCTACTGCTCTCTGAGCAACTCCAGTTGCGATAGCAGCAATTCCTGCTCTTGTTTTGTCCAGAGTGGTCATAGCTATTTTGAAACCATCACCTTCTTTCCCGACAAGACAATCTTTTGGAATTCGAGCATCTTCAAAGATCACTTCACTCTGAACAGAATTCTTCTGTCCCATTTTGTTTTCGATGTATCCAATCTTTGTAGCTTTACTCTTAGGTACCATGAAACATGAAAGTCCCTTGGTTTTCAGCTCAGGTTGAGTCGATGCGAAGACTGTGAAGAGTGATGCTTGAGGACCATTGGTTATGTAACACTTGAGCCCATTGACTACATACTCATCTCCATCCCTTTCTGCACGAGTAGCAACTGCTCCAGCATCAGAACCAGCACCGCGCTCGGTCAAGCAGAATGCTCCAAACTTGGGCTCTTTTCCAGTAATTAATGGCTCAACGTAAGTCTTGAGCTGTTCTACTGTAGCACCAATAATTAGTGGTGCAAAGGCCAAGTTATTGCACATGATGGTTGTAGCCAATCCTGCGCACCCATACCCTGTTGCTTCAGAAACAAATGTTTCATCAAGTAACGAGAGTCCAGGACCGCCTGCTTCTGTTGGAATATGAAGATTCATGAGTCCTGCTTCGAAGGCTTTCTGAACAACCTCTTTCGGGAACTCATCCCTCTTCTCCAACTCATTAGCACGTGGTGTGATATGTTCCAGTGTGAATGCTTTGGCTCGCTCCCAAAGCTTCTGTTCTTTTTCGGATAATGAGAAGTCCATCGTCAATCCCGATTGGTCGATTATCTTCATCTTATTATGTCTTCGGACTCGCCCTTTGTTGTGCTTTACAAAGAACAAATATCATTCGTAACGATTAAGTGGCTTCACTTCACTGGTAATCACAGGTAGGAAATAATGGAACGAAAAAAGGTAGGAACAGTGCTTATGTTTGTGTCATGTCTGGGAGTTATCATAGCGGTTGTGGGAAAATTTGTAGCATTCGGACTTCACCTAGGGGAAACAGCATACATGGTGATTGATACTACTGTTCTAAGTTCTATCATGTTCTTCATTATTACAATTGCAGTGTTCGGACAAGATTATTCCAAGGATGAACAGAATCAACCAGAAGCAGAGTTGGACTCAAGTTTACACTAGATTCCATTTTTCTTGGATTCACAACAGTTTAGTATGTCTTCGGAGCGAAGAAAAACAGCAGATTCAAGGTGTTAGTTGCAATAATGCCGAATCCCAACCAGTTTTTATAGGTGAAATATTTGCGGAGCATGTCTTTAGACGAGGAGTATACACAACGTGCCCCTAAACAATACGAACATTGTAAGTGCAGCACAAACCAAGTTTGGAGCTCTGAAGGGAGTTTCTTTCAGAGAGATGTTCGCAGAGGCTGTAGACAAGGCTACTGTTGACGCTGGAGTCCCTAAGAAGGACATTCAGGCTGCATTCATTGGAAGTTTTATTCCTGAGATGTTGATTCATCAAGGACATACTGCTCCCTTGCTTACTGACTTTGCGGGTTTGAAAGGTATCCCTGCAACACGTCATGAAGCTGCATGTGCATCAGGAGCTACTGCCTTACGAGCTGGAATAATGGCGATTGAATCTGGAATGTATGATACTGTACTTGTGGCTGGAGCTGAGAAGATGACCTCCTCAACTACACCTGAGGTCACAGAAGCTCTTGCAGCTGCAGCAGATGATCAATTTGAATCAAGTATTGGTCTGACATTTCCGGGTGTCTTTGCGATTGCAGCAGTAGCACACATGCATAAGTATGGAACAACAGAAGAGGATATGGCTAGAGTCGCAATCAAAGCACATCTGAATGCTTCAACGAATCCTCTTGCTCAGTTCCAGAAACCTATTGATATGGAGAAAGCATTGAAACCCTTTGTCATTGCTTGGCCACTGAAGATCTTTGATTGTTCACCAATCTCTGATGGTGCAGCAGCTCTCGTGCTCACATCAAATGAGAAAGCAAAACAATACACTGACTTACCAGTCAAAATCACTGGGTCTGGTCAGGCATCAGCTTCAATGAATCTGTGTGATCGTACTGATCTTACTTCCTTCAGCGCTTCTGTTGATGCTAGTAGAGCCGCTTACAAAATGGCTGGACTCACGGCTAAAGACATGGATTTTGCAATAGTACATGATTGCTTTACAATTGCAGAAATTATCGCTAGTGAGGACATTGGTTTCTTTGAACCCGGAGAGGGTGCAAAAGCACTCCGAGAGGGTGTAACAGCTCTTGATGGAGATAAACCAATCAATCCCATGGGCGGATTGAAAGCAGTTGGTCATCCGGTGGGCGCAACGGGAGTGAAACAGGTAGTAGTTGCATATAGAGAACTCATTGGAGACGCAGGACCTAATCAGGTATCCAAACATGACAATGCCGTTGTCCATAATTTTGGAGGAACGGGTGCTACGTGTGTAGTGAATGTTCTTAGGAGGGCTGACGTATGAGTGAGAAACCAACAGTAGAAGAATATCTACAGAATATTCAGAAAGGTCAATTCAAAGCCTACAAGTGTGTCGACTGTGAGATGGTTATTGCTCCTCCATCCGGCTCTTGCTATGGTTGTGGTAGCAATAAGATGGGTTGGACCACAGTAAGTGGGAAGGGTAAGCTCGTATCATTTACCGTTATTCACATTCCACCAGATGAATTTGCAGAAGAAGCTCCGTACTTTGTTGCCATCGTTGAACTTGAAGAAGGAACCCGAGTAAGCGCACGACTTCTTGGGTATGATCCACTCAAACCCGAAGATGTGAAGCTGGGTTCTGATGTGAAGTTGGACTACGAGGATGGCAAGACCGGTAAGAAGTACCTCGCATTCAAACCTGTATGATTTTAGAGATGAGAGCTACTGATATGGCTCTCATTACTCTCTTTCTTTTGCACAACCTCTTTAATCTCTCCAGTATGATTCCTGAGAAGAGGTAGAACTGATTGGTAGAGAAAAAGTATACAGATTTACTCCGTGTTAGTCCAAGACCTGATGAGATGACTTTCACTGAACATGTGAGTGGACTGACTGCTGAATTTGACCAAGCATTACTAACCAAGTATCTACCTATTACTTCAGGAGTTCAAGGTGGTGACAGCACACTTGCAAAGACTCTAGGAGTTGTAATCCCCGAAGCCACCCGGCAAGCTCTACTGGACACTGAATTCATTGGAGTTCATGGACGAGTAGTCCGTTCTCGAGAAATCCCTGACCTCATTTGTCTTCAATATCTCTATGTTTGGGATTATCAAGCTGTTCCTGCACACGAAGGAGACTTCGAACCTATCTATGTCTATGTAGACAAGAAGCGGCAGTTTGCGATATATGACCTAGTCCACTACTGTGCTCGGAAACTTGATCTTGAACTTCCTCTCACTGGCAAGTTAGGTTTCCGAACAATTCCTGGTTGGCACTCGTTCCTACCTGCAGTTATTTCTGAAGATTCTCAAGACAAGAATTTTGAGATTAAACCTCTCTCTGACCAACACCTGCGTGCCTGGTGGTCTATTCCAGAAGAGGCTCCCCGATTGAAGATTGTCAGACATATTAAAGACCCATTCCAAATGGAGGCTCCCGGACATTTTGCAGATGCTCCTGATGAGAATGCGAGAACAATGTGCTGTACATTCTTGGAAATTGAAAAAGCACTTGCAGAATTCGAGGATCCCAAAGTAGCAATTGTTGAAGGAATAAAGAGAGCGTTCTCAAAGTGTATAGGTATCTTAGCACTCTACAGACTTGGAGCTTTCATACAGCTTCTTCGAGAAATGAATGACCTTGGAATGATCAAATTACCCATCTCAGATGCAGGAATAGATTTGGTAGCACTCACAAATATGCTCAAAGATGGTTTCATATCTGTTACAAAAGCAGGCCAGGCTTTCTTTGATAAATTCTACACAAAAGACACATCTGAAGATTGAACCTGAATTATTCCGGTGTTGATGCTACTTCCTCATCTCCATTGATGGTGATCATTTTCTGCCAATCAATACGAAGCATCAGGTATAGGGCTACAATAAGGCTTAGGAGTGCTAATACCTCTATACCTCTGGTTGCAATGCTTGTTGGGTCATAGGTGGTCATGAAAGTTCCTATAGTTTCGAAACTTATCCTTCCAAGCCAAGCTGCTAGAATCATGAACATTGTTTTTCCAATGAATTGAGGTATTGCTACTTTCCACCATGGATACTTAGCTGCTCCTAGTGGAAGAATGACAAAATCATCAGGCAGAGGTGAGATTGCAAGGAACCAGACGAGCAAGGGTGTTGCTCTCGGATGCATGTCGATATACTTACTGAAGGCGTTTCTCTGTTCTTCATCGATAAATCTGCTTCCACCGTATCCAAGTAGATAACCAGTCATCTCTCCAATTGTAGCACCTAGTCCTGCGATAAGACCAACAATTACTGGGTCAAAAAGAAATTGTCCTGTAGTACTGGTTAGACCTCCAAGTATGAAGGTTATTATCATGTAAGGGATTGGAACAAGATAGGTGATGTTTCCTAAGAATGCAACAATGAAAGCTCCAAAGTAACCAAATACCAATGAAACCTCCAGTATCCAATCGTAAACCATAATGCTGGGGCTTGCTAGATCGGCCACAAAGAGTGAAAGGACAAAATATACTGCTAGAGCTATCAATGATATAATTAGCAGTCTATCAAGTTTACGCATAACATTCCTTTCCAATTTACTATCAATTGTATCATAGATATGAACGTTCCTTAATAGAATGCTGGTAACTTTAAGAGGTAGGTGTATAACTCCATTCTGGGTTCAAATCAAAATGAGGTTCGATTTGCGTTATGGTGCAGGATTTCTTCCGTTGGAAATTAACGAAAGACTAACAGTTGAAACACTACTGCCAATGACCGTAGAACATGTTGTCGATGTAGAACGCTCAATAATCGAATCTCTTGAGCATCCTATCAATTCGGATCCATTCTCGAAAATCATTTCCAATGCTGAATCTATTGCTCTAGTTGTAAACGGTTCTCAAGATTTTGAGTTGAATTCTATTCTTCTTCTTGAAGTATTGGAACATCTTAGAACATCTATTCTAACTCAAGATAATATCTCAGTGATTTATCAAAACGAATCTCAAAAACCAAGATCTCAATCTGAAGCATCTATTGATGCAGCTGATGATTATCAACTAATTTTGCATGATTCAAATTCAAATGATAATCTCTGCTTCGTCGGTGAAACTCCAACACATTGTACTCCATTGCATGTTAATCAGATATTCATGGATGCTGCAGTTAAAATTGGAATTGGTACTATTCGACCGGATGTCTTTGTTGGTGCTACTGGTGGACGTATGTCTGTACTCCCCCATTGCAGTGGTATGAAATCCATTTCCCGTAACTCAAAACTGATGGCAACTCATCCCGTAGGCCCTTTTGTTACTGACAGTGCTGTTTGTACCGACCTTGACGAAGCATCCAAACTAGCGTGTCTTGACTTTGTTGTCAATGCAATACCTGACTGGAAAGATAATCTATATGGAATTGTTGCTGGTGATCCCTATACGGCTTGGAAAAATGGAGTATCACATTCTAAGCTAATGACTATGACAAACCTCCAACACAAGGCTGACATTGCAATCGTTAGTGCAGGAGGCTCAGACAATGATAGAACACTATACGATGCAGTTGATGCACTTCATGCAGGTCGAGAATCTACGGAACATGGTGGTGTAATCGTTCTTGTTGCTGAGTGTGATGATGGTCCCGGCTACAACGGATTCATTCGTGGAGTATCGGAATGCAATTCAAGTGAAGAGGTTTCTCTACTAGCAGAAACTGGATTTGAGATAGGTATGGAAAAAGCTAAACTCTTCTGGGATGTTCTATCAGCAAGAAAGATCGTTATCTGTAGCAGATTGAGAGAATCATTAGTTACAGAGAGATTTCATTGTTCATCTGCAAAAGACCCTCAAGAAGGATTTAAACTTGCTAAGAGTTTGATTGTATCTCGTCCGAGAATTGCAATAATACAACATGGATGCAGAAGTATACCAATGATGAATTCTTAGGAACACTATTTCTGGAAGTCAAAGAGCGCATCTACTGCATTAATGGCTCCCTTTGTTTCTTTTTTCGTGAATTGACCTGTCTTAGCAATTCGAATTGTGACGATTGCTTTCTCATCAACTGGTTGCATCTCCCAGGATACATCAACTCCTGGTTCTTCGGTTACAAATTGTTTGAGCATCTCAAGCCATGCTACTATGACATCATCAATATTTACATAGATGAACTCAAGGAGAGGGACCGAAATCTCAACCTTGAGAATTCGGTTATCAACGATTATGTAGTTTTCAATGTCCCATGGCATAGCTTTGCCTCGAAATTCCTCATTGATGTGTAGTACATAAATGTTCTTGGCTTTGAGGTAGATTTGAGACTATTCGTCTTCTTCTTTCTCTTTTGTAAGAAGTGACTCAACGTCCTGAACGAACTCATCCATAGGATCCGCTTCTTTCTTCGTTTCTTCAGGTTCTTCTTCCATCAAAGACTCAACTTCTTTCACAAAATCATCTGCTATATCTGACTCGTCTTCAGCCGGCTCAGGTTCCTCAACAGCTTCTACTACTGTTTCCTCCTCTGGTGTTTCCACTTCATCAACAGGGGTTTCTTCCTTCTCTGGAAGTTCCAATGGGATACTATCTGCACCTATTTCGCCATTTGCAAGTCCCATTCCCTGACGCTGTAGTATTGTCTGAATACTTACTGGAACGATAATTCCTCTATCTTGGAGCGCAAGAAGTCTATCAAGGACAGCAGCTTCACTGATATCAAGCATCTCTGCTAATGGTGTCAATAGGTCTCTGAAGTAAAACTCACTTCTATCATCACGTACCGCAGAAATGTAGTCCAATACTCTCGCATCTGATTTGGTTACTTTTTGTGTGGGTCCAAATTTGTGAGCAAGGAGCCATGAATAATTGAATGCTGAGCTGAGTGTAGACACAACCCATTCTGGATCGAAACAATCAATCAAACCGGTCCAATCAGTTAGTTCATTATCATATTGATTCTCGAATAGTTCCACAAAGAACTGCAATCGGTCTTTGAGCAATGGAGTCATTTCTCCCTCAAGGATGAGGATTCCAATTACGAACTCGCCACTGTAGCTGTTGAGTCGGAGACCATGATATTGAATCTCTTCCAGTGTACCCCTTACTCCATCTCCCTTGATTTCACCATAAACACTTGTGATTGCAGCTATGAATCCACTGATGAGGTCTGGTTGAATTCGCTCATCTGTAAATGGATGATAGAACACACAGGTACCTCTGTCAAGATATACCGCCATGTAGTGACGAAGTGTTTCCAGGTCTCTGAACATCTGAAGTTGATTCTCAAGTGAAGCTCGAGCAGCGCGTTTCTTTGGTTTGACTTTCTTATTGTATGCTGTTGCAACAACTCCAAGGAGTATTATTGATAGAGTTAGCAGTCTTCCAACATCATCCATGATGAAGAATGACAGTACTGCAATTAGTGGATTCGCACCGACAGCAACTTCGTATGTAAGACTTGTATCCCAAATCACACGACTTCCTAAGTACTCGGCTTCAATAGAAATACTCTCGATAATGCCTGCTGGTATTTCTAAACCCCATGTAGCAACACCAACAGTATTGGTCGTGTCAAATTGTGTGGCATCGTCTCTAAGTTCTATTGTACCATTCGAATAATGGATTGTCACTATGAAGTGTATATTTTCATTTGGAACACCAACACCTGATTCATTGTAGGTTAAAGTTGCAATGATTGATAGTATCTGGCCTTCAGCACTTGGGTCCCCTTCGGTTGTTAGGGACAAATAGACGTGGTCTTTGGCTTGAATAGTCAACGTTGATGAATTTATTGCTTCGTTGCAGAATGGAGCGTTTGCTACCACATTTATTGTATACATTCCGGGATTAAAATCAAGAAGAATCTCACGAACATAGAACTCTGTATCGTTATCATAGGTCAGTGCATATTCCTCACCATCAATCGTTACGGTAACTATGGCTCCTATTATTGGTATATTGTAGATTGTATCATTATATGTGACAGTTATATTGAGATTCCACTGCTCATGTTCCGATGAGATATAGTCAACAAAATCAATACTCGTCGTTGCACGAACGGTGAGATTCAGGAATGTGGAGGTAACCGCATATCCAGTTTCTGCAATGGTTACATTGACAACGTGAATTCCCCTAGTTTCTTGCGGGTCAATAAGAATAGAGTAAACACCATCTCCATCGGGGGTCATTGGAAAATCTGTTGCAAAAACGTTAGCTGTAAGAGTAGCTCCATTGATGAATGCTCCACTTGAGTCTCTAACTGTGATTTGTAGCAGGATATTAGTATCATAATCCGTGGATGCTGCTGAATCGGTCCAGGAGTTAGTAAGTGTTGGAATATCGTCTGTTACGAGAAGGTCTTGAACATCCTGCAATTGATTATACCCTGTTGCACTTGCTCGAATTGTCACAGTTGTTATTCCTAGGTAGTCACTTCCATTGAGCGTAATCTCCCATAGTCCGGAACCTCCATAGTAGATCAGATCTACAGGTGGGTGTCCGCTGAACGTAGCTCTTACCGTGACTCCATCCCAGGAATCATCGATTGGGATTGTGTTGAAAGTATATGACACAGAGATTGTTATCGTTTCAATGTAGGTGATGTTCCTATCTACAGGATTCCAATTTACAACTAATGCGACGTCAGCAATTTCCACAGTAACTATAATCTGAATATTGCTTGTTGCTTGAGATGTGTATCCTGCTTTCCACGCATTAACCGTCAGATTCGTGGTTCCAGGAACTGTTGTGAAGTTTAATCCATAGAGCTCGATCCAATACACTTCTGAAGAAGCATCCCATGTCAAATTGTAAGTTTGAGCATCAAATGTGACATTGACCCAAGCACCAGAAATTCTGTTGTTGGTTGAATCTCGATACGTTACAGTCAGATTCGTACTATCAAGATAGGTGATATTGTTGGTATTCGACCAACTCCAATTGAGAGCAAGTGTTTCAACAGTGAGATCTACAGTAATTATCAAACTCTGATTTTCAAGTGCAAATCCTTCTGCATAGACAGTAAGGTCATATCTTCCACTTGATACTCCCGTTGTGTCAACAGAATAGATCCATCTCCCGCCACTTGGATTATTCATTGTTTGATTCACGTACACTCCAGCAAAAGAAAATGTAACATCAGCCGGAGAATCATCAAGACCTACTGCTGGATATATAGAATCAAAATCTACACCAATATCAAATGAACTCTCAGTGAAATTAGTAATGCCGTAATCATCAGCAACTAATGTTGTGGAGTGGAAGACAAAAACTTCCTGAGTTATGTATCCTGCTTCTAGTCTTCCAGCACTTTTCCAATATAGTTCTACTGAATGCGTGGCATTGCCAGTTGTTGTTGCGCTAATGTCCCATTGGAATCCAGCAGCTCCACTACTTGCAGGAATCTCTGCTGGGGAAAAGATGATACTCGAAGATTGAATGATTGATAGATTGGTTGTACCACCATCCATAGGGTTAGTATCACTATCCTCAATTGTTACATCAATATCCATGGTGACGTTATTTCTAACCTTGTACGATATTGGAGAGCTATCTGACGAATCGGATAGAGCAAGACCCACAGCATAGTTCGGGGCTGTTGATGTGAGTGTCCATGTTCCATCACTTAACCCACTACAGGTGACATTGGAGCCTGTTTTCGAATAAGATCCTCCCGGAGTGCTACCAATATACAGACCTGTCGCGGCCCAGTCAAGGGGAACAGTTGTAATATTCATTACTCGAGCAACTACATTTGATACTGCAGGGTATATGAGGTCTGTAGTTACGTTCCACCCAATAGGTGCGGCAGATGTGGTAGCTCCCCAAACTGTGTTACCGACATTGTCATTGGTGTAACATAATGTGAGGTTGTAGAATACGTTTACTGATTGATTTGTAGCAATATTCAATGAAGTGATATTGTTTGCAGAACTTGCAATCCACGCGGAACCTGACGCAGAACTTCCGTTAAGATTCGTATTGATGGTTCCTGGATCTGAATAGACAAGAGCTGAGTTTGCTGTCTGATTCCACGGAATGTATGTGTAATTTAGAATTGCTTCATATGGCAAATCTGATGCCCCAAACGCACCATATTCAGTGGAGTATCGTCGAGTTAGGAAGGAACCTGCTGTGTTTTCATAGAACCAACGAATATTAGGATAGCTTGACAGATGCTCGACCAAGAGTGATCCATTTAGTACAGCATAGTAGACGCTATCCGCATTTAGGATTACAGTTTCAGTTATGTTTGCCCATGTTTGAGTAAAGAAAACATCCTCTAATTGCACTGATGTCACCATATTGGTACTCCCATCTTGGTAGTCCGACCTTAAGTCAAAGTATGTATAATTTTGGTCTGCTGGGGTATAACTAGGGGACATATACAAAAACGAGATATTCTGCAATTGCCCATCGTGGCTCATATTGTAGAAACCTTGGGCAAGCTGTGAATAATAATTATCTGACGAGTACTCATCGATTGCAAACTCGTTTGTAGTCGTCGGTGATGAACTATTACCAACAATTTCTTTCTCAGCAATAGCTGTGATATTTTGAGTGTCAATGATAACTTTGTTAAGAGTCCAGCCAGGTATCTGATAGGAAGATAAGTCTATAGAAGCTTCATGATTGTCTGGAAAACTAAAGCTATTTGATATTGTAAGAACTTGGTCTGGAAACATTCTGTTGACAGACTGTTCAATTGGTACATTGCTACCTGAACTAGTCATTTCAGAAAGCAGCTTCGAATCCATAACTTTAGAATCAAAGCCAGTACTGGAAGAAATCGATAGAGGCACATCTACTGATGTTGAAAATACACTAAGAAGTGAAACTATAAGAATAATCGAGATAACTGCTCTTCTCATTTTCTTCCCTCGAAGGCTTCTTGAAATTATCGAGAATCTTTGCACAGTATTCATCGAATCAGAGTCCTGTCGTTAACTCTTAGGCTGAAACGCCTACTTTTCAACATTTTCAAGACGTGCATAGAAACTCTCGACGAGTATGTTTACAACAACATTTAGCCATATCAATAAACTGTGGGTGTCACATCAGTTCTAATCGGGATTTCTGAATTTTATTATTTTCTTTGCTCCTTCACGCACTTCGTAGAATCCAGAATCCGAATTGAGCAGGTCTTTTACCATAGCTCCAATTTTACTTGCAGATGGTCCGAGGCGTCGTGACAATTCAGCTCGTGTTACTCCTTCCTCGCTGTTTGCGATTTCATATCTCAATCTTCTTTGTATATCACTTAGAGGACTAGTAGGCGGAGCCACTGGAGTAACTGCTGCAACCGATACAGGTGCTGAAACCCGATCTCCACCTCTTCTCCTTCTTCTGAAGGCTAATGCCAAGATCGGTAGAGAAACACCACCAGCTACAACACCAATTGTTAGTGGGTCTGCAACTATTGGTGTACCTGTTCCTGTTGAAGCCTGAGTCACGTCGACAAAAGATACGGAAGTTTGTACAGGAAATTCTGATATCGAACCTTGGAAACTTGCACTGACCTCAAGTTCTGACGCATCACTTGGGATATTCAGAACTATCGTTAGAAGACCACCACTGTTCGAGATGGCACTTTCTACAATAACTTGAGGTTCTCCTTCATCGAATTCTATCACAATTGTAACAGTCACATTAATTCCAGAAACCGGTTCACCATCTTCAGTAACTGAAACTGAAACATTGGTACTACTACCTGCTTGGACTTGCTCTGCAACAGTGATTGACAGGAGATATTCGCTCTTTGCAAGAACTTCTAGTGTTACCAATCCACTACTTGACTGACAATCTTCTGCATCTGCAGACAAGTACAAAGTGTAATTACCCGGAGAAACGCTAAGAGGTATTCTGAAGCTTAAACTATATGCACCACTACCATAAACGTAAGTTGCTACGTAATCCACTCCTTCTAGTTGAACAATTACATCAGCCCAATCAATAGGTGTGGAGTGTACAGAATTCAAGAATTGCAGATAGATAGATATTGTTTCATTCTCATATTGAGTAACTACAGACCCGTAGATTAACTGAGTAAGTATTGACTCTGCTTCGATTTCTATAGATCCTATACTACTTTCGAAACCAAGTCTTCCCAGTGTGATCTGGAATGTATAATTACCAACATGGAAATCACTTCCACCTATTGTTACAACATACGTATAATTTGGTAACATACTGACAGTATAGTATTCACTCCACACGTATTCAAACTCAGTTGCATAGATTGGAGTACTTGTTCTATCATCGATATATGTCACTTTGAATGAAACGGATTCACGTGCGTACATTGTGAAGTCCGCATCTGAATTAATGGAAGTTGGGATTTGAAGTACTGTAATTACTAGGGTATCGGACTGAGTTTCGTACCCATAGGCTGATACTGTTATTGTAAAGGTGTGGATTCCAATTCCTAGTATTGTACCGTTAAGCACTGAACTCCAATGATCAATGTTCCATGCTGTAGTCTGTTCTATATTATTCAATGTAAATGAAATACCTGCACTTGGAACAGAACTAAGATTCAAGAGTTGGTAATAGACGTTGACTGTAGTTGTTTCATCATAGTAAATTGTAGTTCCAGAATCAAGTATGTTAATTGTCGTTGGTGCCTGCACTACCGTAAGGATATCTGTGAAGAATCCTTCTGCATACCCTGTTTTATTCGCAGTGACTGTTACATTCCAAACTCCAAGGTCTATTGATGCCGCACTGATACTAAAGTGCCACATTTCATCTACCGCACTATAAACGAGGTCATAATCTGACCCATTGATGTAGAGCTTCACTGTGGCATCTAGAATAGGTAAATAATCTTCAAGATAGATGACTGAGAGGTTCACTTGGTCAATGTATGTTGGAGTTAGGTTTCCGGGTTCCCAAGTTATGTAAAATGAATTCGCAGCAAGGGTTACATTGATTCCAGATGTCACATTAGTTCTCAATTCATACCCATAGAGCCAAGCGCTGATATCCGCATCAAAGAATCCAATATCAAGATCACTTCCAGGAATTGATACTCTCCAAGCTCCTGCAGAGTATGAAAGATTGTAGAAATGTCCATCTATGGTTACGTTGACAAGGGCAGTTGCTGGAACATCTCCTCCAGAATAGGTGTAATCCACGACCAGTTCAAGTGAATCAGTGTATTCGATTGTTACGTTTGAGGGTGTCCAACTGATTGTAGAGGTGGTCGTCGATACTTCTGTCACAGTCAGTGTTTCACTAGATTCAGCATAATTGTAGCCATATGCTTCACATAGAATTACAACACTATGGGATCCTAAGTCAAGATAATCCCCATCTAAATTTATAGTCCATAAGTTTCCGATTTCAATGAGACTTAGAGTAGTAATGCCATTGATTGTGATATTCGCTTCAACTAGTCCAACTAGAATGGTTTCACTCGTTCCAGAGTATGTGTAGTTAGCTGACAATGTAATCTGACCCAAGTAGTCGATGGTTATTGAGTTCCATTCTAATGCAATGTCTGTATTCGCCTTAACGATATCAAAACTGATTGTTGAGTTTACAGCAAACTCGTACCCGAACTTGCTGATATTCACCACGACATTATGATGACCAAGATCGAATGTATTATTGAATTCCATCCAATAGGTTCCATTGTTCCCAAGTAGCGGATATGGTGAACCGTCTATA
>JAEOSL010000037.1 GCA_016840385.1 Candidatus Thorarchaeota archaeon
CCTGCTCCTGCTCCAGCTACGACTACATCGTAATCTGAAGGATCTAATTGGTCAAGAGATATTTCTTGCATGGTTGGACTCGAGCAATACGAATTCCTAAGTCTACTTAAGCATGTCCAAATTACCTATTTCTCACATTACAAGTGAACTGTAAGAAACTCCTGTGTTCCACCTTTCTCATGACTGCTGTCGCCAGCATCCGAAAGACCGGAGTCTTTCAAAGTGTCGCGAGCTTTTCCCCTCTTCACTGGAACATCGTTCCTCCGATGGGACCAGGCTTCTATCCGCTGCATTAGCTCACACTCACCAGACGGTGTAATAGCAGACGGTGTTTCCACAGCGTTTACCATGGCAGGGTATTTACTCCTCGCAAACTCCACAAGTGAAGTCTGGTCATAGGGGTCGGCCACGGACTCCCCTTTCGAGGTTGGTGACCTCTGGGGGAGTGTGGACTTCCCATCAGAAGAACGAGTCTTCCTCCGGGCTTTCAGTATGGCCCAATCCTTAGAGGTGAGCCACATCCCTAGTCCGTTCATAATATTCTATGGTCATGCGAGTATATGAGCTCATACATTTTCATGTCCAAATGCTCAGAGAATCTCTATTGGGGTTCCTTTGGTCGCAGATTCATACGCAGCATCAACAATAGTATGAGCAGCTACAGCATCAATAAAATTGGGTGAGGGATTTTCTCCTGATTTGATTGCACCAAGAAATGCATAACTTAGCGCGGCATACCGATTATCTGCAGTGTCCACTAGAACACCATAGGTTTCTAAAGACCCATTCTTCGATTTAATTCCGATGTGCTCCAGCAATAGCATGTCAGCAGTTTCCGCATTTATTCTGACCGGACCTTCTCCTTTCAGGTGGTATTCAAGAAAACGATTTCCAGATTCGAGGGTTATTCCGACGAACCCATTTTCAAAGAAGAACTCGATGTGTCGTTCATCTGGTCGGTCAACCGAATGCCAGATTGAATCAAGTGTGCTCATAGGACCATCTTTGTGGGTCATCATGAGCGAAGCCAAATCCTCAACTCCGCGATTAGTGAAGAAACCAACTTTTGCGTATACATCAGTAATCGGTCCAAAGAACCAGGTGAGAAGATCAACATCGTGGACACAATGCTCAACCAATGTCCCACCACCCGCAATTTGAGAATCACCTCTCCACTCATTTATTTTCTCAAATTCTTCGGTGTACATATGATCGGTCCGGATATGAGCCAACATTGGTTTTCCAAAATCGTGTTTCTCCAGTAGATTCTTTGCATACAGAATGAAAGGATCATATCGTAGTAGGAATCCCGCACCGGATGGAACTTTGGCATCCTGCGTTACGGCCATCAAGGTTCGTGCTTGTGGGCAGCTATGCGAAAGAGGTTCTTCACAATATACTGCCTTTCCAGCTTTAGCTGCAGCTTTAACGATGTCACTATGTTTGCTGGTAGGTGTACAAACATAGACCACATCGATTTCGTTATCACTCACTAACTCGTTGTAGTTCTCATACGTGGTTGGAATTTTAAAATCCTTAGCTGCTTTCTGCGCAGATTCTGAATCAGGGTCACAAACCGCAGAAATACGAAAATTAGCCAAGTTTGTCTTCTTTAGAGAGGTAAGCGCTGTAAGATGCGCCCTTCCTATATTTCCAGTTCCGATGATCCCCAGACGAAGTTCTACTTCCTCACTCAATAGGATTCAACAACCATGGAAGATTGATACGCGAATTGTATTTGAGTGTTATTAGAATAGCAGTAGGCAGTAGGACAACTATTATGAGGACGCAAAAACCTTTCGAAAATAACATAAAAATCGTGATATGATAATAGGTGGATTAGCTCTTGAGCGATATTGAAAATCTCCTAGAAACTGCGAGAAAAGCACTAGATGAAGGAAAGAAGGAGAAGGGAGTAAAGATACTGGTTCAAATCGCAGAGAAAATTGGGAGTAATGGTGAATATGAGGAAGCTGCGAGATTATACGAAGAGGCCGCATTGATTTATCGTGATCTCTATAAAGCTGAAGAGAGCTTCAAATTATTCGATAAAGCTACATTGATGCTGGTTCGTTTACCACAAGATATTGAGATTTATGCAGAACTAGTTCGATTGAATACAGCAGCAGCAATCATTGCGGAAACAGCACAAGAATACAAGAAAGCTGCTGACTTCTATTTTAGAGCAAACGATTTTGCTATGAGCACAGAAGAACAACAGACACTCACTATTCAAGCAGCTGACGCGCTCGAAAATATTGCGGATGAGAAAGAAGCAGAAGAGGATTATGGAGATGCAATTGCACTCCTGCGAAAAGTCGGTAGGTTATATTATACTGCAGGGGATGATGAACTCGGTGATCGAATCAACGATAGAGCAGTCCGAATAGCAAGAAAATGGGCGGATATTTCAAAGGAATTGGGTGATTTCTTATCAGCAGGTAATGCTCTTGCGGAGGCTTCACAGTTGATGCAGACTAAGGGAGAGTCTCCTGAAGCCACACGAACAATGATGGAAGCAGGAGAATTGTATGAAGCAGCGAATCTATTTGAGAAAGCTGGAAATATCTATGATGCAGCTCAAGAAGCTTACAAGCTTCAAAGACTTACGTCTGCACGTACAAAAGCAATTTCAAAAAGTGCGGAGGCGTACCTCAAATCACAAGGACCACCAGAAGCAGTTGCACCACTCCTTGTAAAAGCAGGAGGTATGTTCAAAGAGATCAATAGGCCTATGAAAGCAAAATGGGCTTATCTTCAAGCAAATGAACTATTTGGAGAATTAGCTGGAAAAGCAAAGAAAATGAACGATATTGAATCTCAGATGAAATATCTCAGATTTCAAGCAATGTGTTTACTAAATTGGGGACAAAACGATGTTGCAAGCGAGATGTATATCAAAGTGATATCACATTATTTGGATCAAGCAAAACAAGAAGAAGAATCAAACAACAAGGAACTACAAGCACTATCGATTGAGGAAGCAGCAGAAGTACTAATGGAATCAGGACGCGCTACTGAAGCGAAAACCCATTATGAAGATGCACTTGTGCTTTATGTACAACTAGCTGAGCAGGCAAAAGAACTAGAAGATAATGAGGGTAGTTCCAAGTTCTTCAGCAAAGCTGCAGATTGTGCGATAAAACTTGAGAATAAGAAGACTTTCGCAGAATTCCATAGGTTATCTAGTGAGATGGCGGAAAAGGCAGCGCATTTCTACCAAGAGCTTGGTGTTTCTGAACTTACAACTGTGTGGCTACGTACTGCAGGATTGGAAGCTCTCGCTACAGAATCAGATAAAATGATTCAGAAATCAATCAAACTACTGACAGATTCTGCAAATGGATTTCAAGAGAAGAATGAATATAAAGAGGCCTTTGAAGATTTGTTCATTGTTTTCAAAACAAGATTTCTTCATTATGCTAACAAGAGAAGACCAATCAAAGCCACAATCAAGCAAATGGACGAGTTGGCAACTATTACCCAAGATGAAACAATGATTTCGATTGTTGCACTTGTTCGTGCTCTTAATGTTGGTAATCATATCAGTGCCCTCTTAATCCTCCAAGAGAATGAGGAGGATATGTTGGACAAAGCAGAGCAAATACGAGAATTAGTCAACCAATCGAAAAAGGTTAGAAGTGTAAAATAAAGCACACTTATACTCAAAAGAAGTATAGCTACATCATAACAAGAATGGACGGTGAAGAAGATTGGGCACTTATCATGACACTATCTCTTTCAATACCCAGGGTAATTGTGATATGATTGACATAACTCAACAGATAGAAATTGTTGTAGAGAAAAGCAAGATGACAACTGGAATCTGTACTGCTTTTTGCAAAGGATCCACTGGAGCAATTACGACAATTGAATATGAAGACGGCCTTCTAAAAGACTTTCCAAGAGTCATGGAGAAGATTGCACCTCAGAATGAAGAATACGAGCACAATCTGAGATGGGGAGATGGAAATGGCCACTCACATGTAAGAGCTTCACTTGTAGGTCCAAGTCTTACAATACCGTTCGTAAATAGAAAACTCACTCTAGGAACATGGCAACAGGTAATCTTTGTGGACTATGATAACAGACCAAGAAGTAGGAACTTGGAGATTGTTATTATCGGTGAGTGATTACAGAAGTTCATAATCGGTTGGAGATTCCCAGGCCAGTTCACGAGTGCTAACATTGACTGGTTTTGCGTCTCGAATCTTAAGAGCTAAATAGTGAATTCTAAGTGCTCGTCTAAGACGATGTATCTGAAATGGCGTACTCCAAGTTGATGATGGTTTTCTGTATCCAACAGTATCCATCAAATCTCTAATCGTAGCGAGTTCTTTCTTGACTTGGAGCTTGATGTCGTCAAGGTCTCGTTGAATGTTTAAGGAAGGTCTTTCGGTCATCTATTGACATCTCTCCAGCTCCAAAGATGAGGAAATTTCCATTTTATATGATGTAAGACTTGGGTATTACCAGATATTCAGCGAGATTTGCGTTTTTTATGAACGAAACGACGCATGACAGTACCACAGACGGGGCATTCTAAGTTCGTCGTTCTAAATCGGGATTTGCGCTTACATGCAGGACATTTCAACGCCCAAACGATTTCGTGTTTGAATCTATGACTCGGGTCAAGAACTGTTAATCCCAAATGGCGCGCTGTGTTAAGTACAGCCAAATCTGTTGAAACTAACGTTGTTTTCAAATCAAGGGACTTCTTTGAAAATGCAAGGGCAATAATCTCAACATCAACATCGGAAAGTACAGACCGGTCCCCAGTTTTAGCTGCAGCAAGTCTTACTGCTTTAATCGATTCGGGAGTTGGAAAATCTTCGCTAAGTCGATCCAAGAGTGTTAACATTTCAGCTCGAACCTTGCTTGGTCTATTTCGAACCTCTTCCAAAACACGAGATGTAGTAACAAACAATCCTTCTGGAATCTTGGATGTCCACTTAGAGAAAAGAACACCAGCGTCCAGTATATAGATAATAGACATCTAAGTCACCTACAATGTTCGAGGAATGAGCCGAGTATTCAATCGGTCGTAGTAATTATCATAGAGTCGAATGAATTTGGTAACAGCTTCAGACTTTTTCAACCAGATTTTATCATGAGGTTCAATGTCCCAGCGAGTCTGCCCATCAATGACTGCAAGGCCAGAGGCACCTTTCTTGACAAGCTCCATTTCGAGAATTGATGTGTCTGGAATTACAATTGACTTGAGTTCGAATCGTGGAGGACAAACAGGTACAAAGATGAGTCCATTCACATCAGGAGCAAGAATGGATCCTCCTGCAGCTAGAGCGTAAGCTGTAGAGCCACTGGGAGTAGCTAACATCGCTCCGTCTGCTCGACCATAATCAATTCGTACATCATCAAGGAATATCTGCAATGTTAAGAGACGTCCGGGTATCTTTGAAACAACATATACTTCATTGAGCGCATCGGGAAAGACATTGTCCCCAACACCTGAGCTGATGTTGGTGTTTGTTTCAATAACGCATTCTCCAGCTATGACCTTTTCCAATGCACTAAATGCTGTGGTAGTACCAGTTTCTGTAAGAAAGCCGACAGTTCCGCGATTCACACAAAAGATGGGTGTTGCACGATCTTTGAGTTTCGATAGAGTGTAGAGAATTGTACCATCTCCACCGATTGTCACAACAAAGTCTACATCCATGTCTTCAATGGGTGTAGGCACGACACTATCTTGTTCTACATGACATGAACCAGGGTCAGTCTGTATATTGATGTCATGAGAAATCAGGAGTTGAGCTATGCGGTCTGCAATACGTTCAATCTCCGTGCGGCCAGGTTTACACACTAGACCTACAGTTCTTTTATTGCTCAGGATTTGAGGATTCTGATGAATCACGGTTCAACACATCCAGCTTTGGCTCTGAGGGTTCCCATTTTACTGTTGTTACAGGGGATATATCACTCGGAATCACGCCCCCAAATATATAAAGAGAATAAATGAGTGTCTCAGATAGGTCTGAAATACAGAGTTGGTGTAACACCATGAGTATCAAGAAATCTGAAGCCAAATCCCTGAAACCAGGAAGCTATTTCCTAATTGAAGGCGAACCATGTAGAGTCATATCAATGGACAAATCAAAACCAGGAAAGCATGGTGCTGCAAAAGCAAACATTGTCGCTGTTGGTTTCTTCGACAATAGAAAACGAAACGTCATTATGCCTGCAGACCGTATGGTTGATGTTCCACTCATCGATAAGAGAGCTGCAACAATCATTGCGGACCTAGGTGAGAATTACAGTCTGATGGACAGTGAAACTTTCGAAACCTACGAGGTTGCTAAACCGACTGATCCAGATATTGCAGGAAACATTACTCTGAATTCATCTGTTGAAATCTGGGACGTAATGGGAACCAAAGTCATCACCAGAATCAGGACATAATCATGGTAAGTTGCATTAACGTCATTTATTGACAAGTCGAAATAAGGGATGTTCTAGATGGTAACGACGGATAAAATCGATGAAAACGATCGCAAGATTATCGAGATTCTATCCTCTAATGCCAGAACTTCATTGAGAGATATCAAAAAGAAAGTAGACCTTAGTCCTAGTTCCATTAGAAATAGGATGGAACGTCTTGTTAGCCTTGGAGTTATCAAGAGATACACAGTTGACGTGGACCACCTGAAACTCGGATTTGATATTCAGGTTCTTGCACTCATTACATCAAAACCCTCTGAGTCAGATGCTCTCTGTAAGACATTGTCAACATTTGACGAGATATGTGAGGTTCATCGAACATCAGGACCAGCTAATTTCATCTGTATGGTTCGTGTCAGGAATATCGCGGAACTTACAAAGTTCATTACCTGTGAACTTGAGAAGTTGAATGGGGTCGAGAGAATCGAAACCATGTTTGTTTTACCACAGGATGATTAGACAGAATTTATAGAAAAATGTAAGAGTGTACTCCTCTACTATTTGATAGTGGAAATTGATGGAGGACACATCTGTCACAAAAGGGCGGCTTCGGAAGAACAGGAAACCTATCGCCGTTGTAATCTTACTCATTTTGATACCTCTAGTTACAATTGTTTCGATTAATGTAATGAATGATATAATCCGCAATAACGAGCCTGATCCGTACTCCGATATTTCTCATTCACTCACAATATGGATAACACCAGAAGAAGAGGAATTCAGGCTGCATGTGGATTTCTATGGTTCAGAACAGGATGCGTATTCCAAGACCAATAGTTATGTTGGTGTGCATCTTACAGTGGAACCACTTGATGACGGTGAATATACAATCTACCTATGGACAATACCTGAAGATGTAACGCGTGTGTGGGTGAAAATATACTTTGATCTTGTAACAGAAGAACCCAATATCATTGGTGATATTGAAATTGGTAAGACGACTACAACCCAACTACTGAATCGAGAAATTAGCTTTCTTATGGAACCATGGTTGGATAATGGATAGTATGTAGAGAAAGAAATGGTGCGGAGGGCGAGATTAGGTCTTAATCCAGAGAATTGTTATTTTTCTGTGTCAGAAAGTTCATCTTCCCATGGGACGATTGGAGGTTCGATACCAGTCTTGCGATCAATGATTAGACCGATGATAAGAAGAATTGGTATAGGTCCGCCCAGCCCGTTCGTGAATAATGGAGTGAATAAAAAGGCAATCATGGGTAATTGACTCAATAGCGCTGATATCCACACACGTTTCCGGCGGATAAGTCCTTTCTGATGTCTACTAATCGCAACGAGAAATTCAAGGCTAAGAAGAGACATGAGGAGTGCAAGTGAAGACTGAATAGGATCAAACACGATAAATCCTGAGCCAGTGCCCCCTTGGTCGGACCATTGAACAAAGCTCCATAGAATTCCAACTATCTCAAAACGAGAAGTAATCGAGGAAGTATAAATACTAAGCCAAAAGAAGAATGGTGCTATCAATGCAATAATACCAAGAAGGCTGACAAGGTGTTTGTTGTGCTTGTCGTCTATCGAACTGACCGTTATCCAATCTCCCTCCAACGAGTTGACATGTGCAAAGTTACGTCAACGACTATACATGTTTCCTTTTGTTTATTCAAACAAGAAGTGGTGCGGAGGGCGAGATTTGAACTCGCGAACTCCTACGAGATTCCCCCTTCGTGAAGAATCATCACGAAGTCAGGGATCTGAGCCCTGCGCCTTTAACCTGGCTGGGCAACCTCCGCTTGATTCGGGGTTCTCAGTTTGTACCTTTTAACCATATCGAACTTGTCCCGTCATTCAACGAGATTTGTTCGATAGGAAACAATCTGCTCTCGAAGTTGATTCCAATCACCGATGTTATCTGTGACTTCCTTTCGGGTTAGTGCGTCCTTGGTCGGTCCATCATAGATGATTCTGCCATCCTCAATAACAGCAACGGAATCTGACCAATTCTCAATGAAGAAACGGTTATGAGTTGTGAAGAGAATACTGATTCCTTCTTGTCGAAGTTTTTGAATAATATCAATCATAGTCTGGACCATCTTGAAATCGAGCCCTGTAAAGGGTTCATCAAGTATCAGAATACCAGGTCTCATTGCAATCACACCTGCAAGAGCAACACGTTTTGCTTGACCATGACTCATTTGATTGACAGATCGGTCTACATATTTGGACATTCCAACTCGCTCTAATGCCCACTCAACCCGTTCAGACACCTCTTCTTCTGAAAGACCTAGATTTCGTGGTCCAAAGGCGACATCTTCCCAGACCGTTGGTGCAAATAATTGATCATCAGGATTCTGAAACAGGAATCCAATATTCTGTCGTACTTCCCACAGATTGTCACGGTTTATCTTCCTGTCAAACACAAAGATATCACCTGAATCAGGTTTGAGGAGACCTAGAATGAGTTTGAAGAGTGTGGTCTTTCCAGACCCGTTCAAACCAACAATGGCCTTTTGTTCACCAACATGGAGGTTCAAACTTACATCCTTCATTTTGAATTCATCATATCTAAAGAACACGTGACTAATATCAAGAGCACAAGTCATGGAAATATCACCTCTAGTAATAGTGGAAACATAAAGGGTAAACTTAGAATCAAAAATACCACAATGAGCGGAAGAAGAGCATCAGACTTCTGTAACGATGCACCGGATACTGCAGTTCCTTTTCCGAACCCTCGAAGACTCATGGACTCGTATGCAGTTACACTCCGGTCGAATGAACGATTGATACTGGTTCCAACCAGATATCCAAGAGACCTAATCCTTTCGAATCGCTGACCTCGACTGAATCCTCGCAGCTTCTGAGCGTCATGCATTCGAGAACGCTCTTCCATAAAGAGTGGAACATATCTGAACATGATCAGAAGAGACCCCACAATCGAACTAGGTACTCTCAATGTTCGTAGTGCTCCGGTAAACTCGCCTAAGTTCATGTGCGATAACACTGCGAGAAGGGTTAGGAGAATCGCAAACATCCTCGAGCCTAAGAGTAGGCCAAGGTACAGTCCTTCAGTATATGCACTGAGAGGCCCCCCTGGTGTTGCAATTGTGAAAATTGCAGTTGAACCATATAGGAACGGTTCGAAGAGTATCCAAAACAGAATGATAACTTCAAACTTTGCAGCGAGTGAAATCACATCACGCCATCTAGTTCCAGTTAACCAACCGGTAACAAGAATGAGTCCAATGAGCACCAGTACCGCCGATAGAGTTGATTGGATAGAAATTATCACCGCTACAGCGATAGCTGAAATGAATAGACCAGTTGAAGAAAACAATCTTCGGTTCTGCTTTCCTTCATCAAAGGGTAAAAGGAACTTTTCTGAATGATAGTGATTATGGTCCTCTTGAGAACTCCTTCGAAATATCAAGAATGCTAGACCAAGCACTGCAATGATTCCCACTGAACCAGTGAAAGCATTGACAAATTGATTCTCACCCAGAAATGACCAGATACCATCAAACCCATGCTCAGGTTCAGGAACACCAGCATACTCGAATATTGCCCATTCAAATCCATCAGGATTCTCTGATGCAAACCCAAGGAGGATTATGGATGAAATCAGTACGAGTGAAAACACTAGCACAGTGGCAGCTTGTTTCATAGGAAATCGAGGTTTGATCCCAGTATTTTCCTGCTCCTCTTTCTCATCAGAATCCTCACTCTCTTTGGTATCGTCTTTGAGGAATGTAATCAATTGCGGATTGGCTTTCACAAAATACAGGAGAATGACGGAAGTAAGAATAGCCTCTCCAACACCAATGATGACATGAACACCGGTTATCGCAGCTAGAGCTTCAACACCAAATCCAGGAACTAGCATGAGCTCGAGACCGAGAACAAAAGCACCTGCTACTGTAACAATGAAGGCAGCAATCCCTGCTGAAACAAGTGTTGCTCTCTCTTTGGTAATTATCCTACGCAATGTTTTGAAAAGAATCAGAGCTATTACATAACCAAAGATAACTGAGAATACTCCCATATTGAATAGATTGACTCCATAGGTTAGTATTCCACCATCACCATAGAGTGCTTGAACAAATAGCACTAAGCCCATTATCAACAGGGCAACATAGGGATTGATCATTACAGCAAGAAGTGTGGACCCAACAAGATGGCCACTTGAGAAAGGTGGCACTGGAAAATTCACAAGCTGGGCTGCAAAAATGACTGCTGCAAGTACACCCATGAATGGCACTAGTCTATCATCAAATCGTGCCTTTATCTTCCTGTAGGAAAAGACCATCATGACCCCACTAACAGCAAGTAGAGTGATCTGTAGCCACAATGGAATTATCCCATCAGGTACGTGCACTAGGTCATCTCCATAAAAACTAGGTTTTAATTGAAAGAACACTTTAAATGTGTTACTTCTTACGAAATCGTGTTACTATTATGAGAGGTTCGTGTCATGGCTCTGAAGAGATTTGGTGTGTCAGTACCAGAAGATTTGCTTGAGGAATTTGATCAACTCGTTATTGAGAAGGGATACATTGGAAGGTCAGAGGCGATTAGAGATGCTATGCGGGTCTACCTCTCCGAATCACAATGGGAAAAGGGAGCGGATATGATTATGGCGTGTTTGAACATAGTCTACTCCCATAAACCGAAGACTATGGCAGACCTCATCAAGATTCAGCATACATCTGACGCACATGTGATATCTACTGTTCATGTTCATATGTCACAATCACACTGCTTAGAGGTTATCACACTTAAAGGATCAAAAGAATCAGTCACAAAATTGGCAAACAAAGTTTCAGGTATCTCAGGAATAGAATACGCGAAATTATTCACGTTTGCACTTCCTGATGATGCAGAGATGAATCATTCGCACCATCATTGATGTCACTAGAAGGTACTTAACCGAGTTTGAACAAGGATGCTTTGCAATGATTATTGCTGTTTCAGATTTGCATTTGGGAGACCCTGCATCAAATAGAAATGGGTTCTTATCATTCATTGAGGAATTCTTGAAACCAAATTGCAATGAGATTACTGAACTTGTTTTACTCGGCGATATTCTGGATATATGGAGAAGGAATACTTCATCGGTTATTCGCGATAATTTGGATATCCTAGAAGATGTCTGTAACCTTGGCTTCAATGTACATTACACTGTTGGAAATCACGACTTCATCATGAAAGAATTAAGTCCCAGAGAACTCACCTACATTCCCAAGAACATGACCGTTAGTGATGGCCAAGCTTTGACAAACGGAGGGAGTAGATTCAGATTTATTCACGGTCATCAGATGAGTTACTGGTACGCACTCCCATTCTATGAGGCGTTCTCACGAGCTATGTGTGTATTCGATCCGGAAGTAGAAGATACATCGAATATTTGGACTATTATTCAGAAGCAATCAGGAAACCTCTCCCGCTTTATTATAGATCGAGTTCATGAATTGTCAGAAAAGGAGAAAGTCCAGATTGAAATGAAATTAGCAGGACCTCTTTTGGGGCATACGAGCACCATAGAAGAATCGGTAATCGAAGATTACAATCTATTGCGGAAGTTCGTAAACTTCAAGGGGGACCAATCCCATTCTATGAGTTCGATTCATGATGAAATGATATCTCTATCCTCGGAATCAGTAAACTTTCCTAAGATAGAGAGTCTGGTAGATCTAGGAAAGGTAACCCAGGAAAGTCCCTATGAGCAATTGGCAGGCAATTTTCTCAATGTATGGATTGGCGTTTATCAATGGATGAATTCTGGTAGAGATACAAAGAGAGAAGAAATGATGCAACTTGTTCGACGGATTCAAAGAATTGCCTTGATGTTTTCCACAGATGTAGACGGAGATGAATTTCTCATCCATGGTCATGGACATAATAGCTATGTGGACAACGCTGATCGAATGGCAGATTCGGGCTGCTGGATAGGAAACAAAACTTCATTCATTAAAATTGATGATGGGATAGTTACATGCAAGCCATGGCCAATAAGGTAGAAAGCTTGCGTTGATGTCGGTTCTTTTTATTCAAAGAATGTAACATACCATGGTGATAGTACTGACTGATGTAATAGCTACTGAAGTTTCACCAATGAAGACGCAAATATTCAGTCGACAGGCCAACATGTGGATAGTAGCCACATTTGTCCTGACGATGGCTGCTGCCTCTCTTCTCTCCTATACAGGATTCCTATCTACAGATCCAATCACAGCTGCTGTTGATGGATTCTTGGTATCAATCGTCTATGTAGGATATAGGGTACTCAATGCATATAGAGTACGCCGATTAAGAGCAAAGATGAATATTGAAGTATAGAACATTGGGAATTCGGATGAATTCCGAGATGCTCTCAACAAGAGCAATAAGGCAGACTCGGATATCATTATTGTGATGTCGATGTCAAACGAATATTCTCTCTATTGCATC
Organism: Candidatus Thorarchaeota archaeon; assembly: GCA_016840385.1. The sequence continues at coordinate 12,865 of JAEOSL010000037.1, forward strand.
ATCAATCCAAAAAAAGGTCAGCTAAAAGTCAGCGGTACTATCACCATCCCAGCTACAGAAGAGAGTGCATTCTTTATTCTAAATCGGGGCTTAAGATGGACAAGGAGCGTAAGACGCACAGCCTCGGGAGTTCAAAATATTTCTGCATTAAAAACAGATGTTGTTGAAGTTCCAAGATTTTACAATGGAGACCTTTGGACCTTTGATATCCAGAAGTCAGAACAAGATGAATTTGTTCTTGATCTTGAATACAGTGGGCAAATACATCCACCAGTCAAGGGTTCTGATATGCCAGCAATGGGTTATGTCAAACGGGATTTCGTTGAACTTGCATGTTATAGTGCCTGGTACCCAGTTCCATTCAATATGGAAACGAACATGTCATTTGACTTATCATTTGAAGGACCAGATGACTGGACATGGGAAGCAAATGGGAAGTTACAAAAAGTAGAGAATAACAACGGAACTGCGGTATGGATATGGAAACAGACTAGACCAGTCAACGATATCGTAGTGGTGGGATTACCCAAAAGAGATGCCCATCTCGATGAAGAAAGCCTATTCTGGGGACCCAGGGATTTAGTGGGATCTCACAAGGTGCTTGACACAAGTGCAAGAGAGATGAAGGAATTACTGGAGAATTGGCTTGGACCAAGAGATACCAGAGAGTCTGTTCGTTTTGCAATAACACCAAGAAAAATGGGAGGAGCGTATGCACGATCGGGTCTTATTGTGGTTGGGGGAGGTTATTCAACTGATGCAAGTCTTCGTAAACCAGTATTGCAGGCAATGACCCATGAGATATGTCACGACTGGTTTTGTAAGGCTAGTGTCAAGACATATGATAATTGGCTAGATGAAGCGTTTGCAGAATATTGTTCCATAATGATTACGGATGACTATTTCAATGAAGGATACTTGGAATCGCGTGTTGAAAAGACGAGGGAAAATCTTGAGAAACAGGGTCATATTCCAGCAATCAAAGATTTGACTCGCGACCAAGGTGAATCATATGGAGCCTACTACTTCAGAGGATTCCTATTGCTCCATGAAATATCCGAGAAAATTGGTAGGGTCGAATTTCGAAAAATGGTTGGAGAATTTGCACAACTTTGTGTCAATCAAAGAACAGTTACTACGGATTTGTTTCTCGAATTCCTAGAACAGAAGCTAGGCAAGAAAGCGACCGCGATTGCAAAGCAATGGTTATATTTCGAAGGTATTGGAATTCCATCTAAGTAATTGTACAGCTACAATTCCATTAGTGATTGTTCCAGAGCTCAAATTTTAATTCCGTAACAATAATCGGAGATTTCTTGCTATCACTGGGGTGTAGTAATATGCATGTTCAGGGATGAACATACGAAGTTTTTCTGATAATGACTGATACAAATCTTCGTCCTCAATTCCATCCAGAATCATCTTTGTTTCATCTTCGGTGATGGAATCTAATTTCTGGGTCTTTGTAGCAACTTCACTGTTTACTGGACATGGTAATTGACATCTCAAACATCCCATGAGTGCATTATGTGAACCGGGGTCTATCCATTCAGGGATTTCACCAGGAACTTCGTTGTACAATGGAATGCACTTTTCCACATCGATGACAAAGCTACCCTCTGATATAGCCCCAGTGGGACACTGTTTCAAACATGCTTTGCAGTTTGTGCATAAGTCCATCATCTCTGCTTCTTGCCAGTTATCCTCATCAAATTCAAAATCTGTGAAAAATGCGAACAGTTTCAGGAAGCTCCCCATCCCTTCAACATAGCAGATATTGTTTTGACCGTATCTTCCAAGCCCTGTTCTTACTGCAAGGCGCTTGAGAAGGATATGCATTTTTGCATTCTCGACGTGATATTGATTATCCCCGATAATCGTGTTCAAGATTGTAGTTTTCAGATGGGCTTCAGTAATTCCGTCATCGTAGTAATGGGGCACCATTATTTCACGAATCTCTCCTTCATGATGGAAATCCACCGTCATCAATGGAGTAAATACTGCCATAACTATGATCGACTTTGCATCTGGTAGTGAGTCCGGTAGATGATGTTGCTGTTGCTGAATATAGCTTCTGAAGACGGGATTGCTGCTGACTTTGCCTTCAGCATCTAAGGATTCGAAATCATCTTGCAGCTCTCGTAAATGCTTGACCGACATAACACGGTACTTGTAAATAGATTCAGGAATTCCATTCTCTAAATCCGTTTCCCAGATTCTTGCGTTCATAGCACTGAAAATACTGAATCTTGCTGCTTTTCAATCACCTTATTGGCGTAACCGCTAGACAGGTCCAAAGGTCAATGGAGTTATTCTTGACTATGTGAAGCGACTCGAAAGTGGTACTTCGTAGGATGTAGTCGCCTATTGATTCACTAAAGGCGGAAGAACGCTTGCCTGAGCAATTGCTCCATCAGGCTCAATGAATGATTTGCTAAATTTGACTCCAACTGTCTGAAGATATTCTTTGAGATCTGTAACTAATGATTCCTCATCTGTATCTGCTATTTTCTGAAGAGTGTCATAACCAGCATTACAAAATATCTTCACAGTCTTTCCTCTAATATAGGGAATACGCGAGATATCCGTCATATTGACCAATTCTAGAAGAAAACTCTCTGAAATCCTAGTTTGAGTGGAAATCTGGCGGCGCCCAGCACATTTCCGTCCTTGCTCCAACAAGTCGATGTTATTCTTAATACCAAATTCTCGAAGTTTCGTAGCATATGACATATGTTCTTCATTTTCTTTATTCAAGAATTCTTTCATCGGTGCTGTAAACGGGAGAACCCATCTGAAGATGTAGTTGAGAAAGCGTATCAATTCACGAAATGGTATCTTGGTTTTTGTCAGAAAACCTTCACACTGTTCTCTCGTTTGTATAGATTCTATCAAATCTATGTAGTTGCGAACTCCTGCGCTACTCAGAGTTCTCAATGATGCGGTAATTGTTTCCAAGAACTCTCTGTGCTTGCACTCACCAAACGTGAGTAATCCAGTTGCATGAACTTCGGCTTCTTTCATAGTGTGATTATAGTACTCTTGAACGAAGGGATATTCAAAGACTTTCGAAATTCTCTTGATCAAGTCTTCATAGTTCCAGAGAGTCCACTTCTTGACCTGCTCCCATTCAATCTCCATGTATGACAGAACAATCAGAAAGTAATGAGTCTAACGATTACTTTCAATTGCCCTTCAACGCAGGTATTGTTTCTTCTGCAATCTTCTCAAACATTGGAATCTGATCCGGAGCAAAGAAGGGATAGAAGAACACTAGCTCGTTAATCCCTAATGCGGTGTATCTCTCAACAATCTCTCTGAATTGATCCTCAGATGCAAAAGCGGTATTTGCTTCAGCTCCAAAGACTAGCAAGGATTTCCTAAGAGTCCCTGGATCTCGACCAATCTTTTCACAATACTTGTCGAGATATGCAATACGCTTCTGAGTATTAGCTACAACCAGTTCATGAGGTGACCCAAAATCAGCTCCGAATGAAACCCATGTATCTGCTAGTTCTGCTGCGATTCTCAAAGATGCCTTGATATGTGCTGCTACAACAAGCGGGGGTCTTGGTTTCTGTACTGGTCCTGGTGCCATTATCGCATCCTTGAGATTGTAGTATTTTCCTTCATAACTCGATTTTATGTTGCTGAGAAGAGTGTCTACTATCTCCACCTGCTCTTTAAGTCGCTCAGTTCTCTCCTTGAATGGCCAGTCATCAATACCGGTCATAGTATAAGATGGGTCAATATTTCCAGGAGCTCCAGCACCAATCCCAATTTCCAATCTTCCGTTTGAAATGTGATCGACAGTCATTGCTTGTCGTGCAAGGACTGCAGGGTGACGGAATGGAATTGATGTCACAAGTGTGCCTATTCTAATTCGCGATGTGCTAGCAGCCAATCCTGCTAATGTAGACCACCCGTCAAGCCAAGGGCTATCAGGATGAGCATAATTCACAAAATGATCTGCAATCCAAGTCGAGTCAAATCCTAATGACTCAAATTTCTGCCAGAGTTTGACTAATTCAGGATATGGAAAATCCTGTAGTATCACTGCTCCAAATCGGAGTTCTTGTTTATTTTTCAAATTCGTTTCCTCTCCATTTTATCTATTGGATGCTATATTCGGTATATAATCAGAAGTCACATTCGGAGGTCACACAATGTGTTCATTTCCCAATCAGAAATCATCCTTGAAGAAATCGAGATCTTCACCCAACAAGTAATGACAGAACCAACGATATACCTGCAATATAATTGCGTAGTTATCTTGAGGAGCAATGAATCCATGACCTTTGCCGGGAAATGTGAACAGTTCTACTGGGATTCCTTTGTGCTTCAATGCCCTATACAGTTCCTGAGCACTGATGACAGTGATTCTCTCATCACTTTCACCATGTTGAATCAGCATTGGGGTCTTTGCTCTGTCAATTGCTGCGATTGGTGCACTCTTCACATACAATTCCCTGCTTTGAGGTTCATGAGGTGTGCCTGTGAGATGAATACAGTGTCTGTTGTCCGAGCCAATGTAGTAGATGTACCAACTACTTACACCAGCCATGACGTTTACTGCGGCAAATCTATCTGTATGCATTCCTCCGAAAGCTGAAAGATAACCTCCCTGACTACCCCCCATACTTCCAATCTTTGATTCATCAACATAACCTTGTGATATTAGATAATCAATGCCAGATTCAATATCCCACATATCACCAACACCTAGGTTATCATGATTCAACTCCATGAATGCGCGACCTTTACCTAGGCCACCCCGATAATTTGGCTGGAGAATCAGAATACCTCTTGCAAGAAATGAATGCATAGGTCGATAGTATTGATTCTCTAATAATGCAAAGTTGGAGCTACCTCGAGGACCCCCATGTGGATACACAATTAGGGGATACTTCTTCTTTGGATCGAAATTTGACGGTTTCCTCAAAAGGCCCTCTATCTCTGTACCATCTTTGCTGGTCCACTTAATAGATTCAACAGTTCCAAACTCAGTGTTGGAGTAAGTTTCTGTTTCATTCGTCAACCTTGTGAGTTCCCAACCATTTTCATTTGGAGTCCCATAGTATATCTCATGTAATTTTGTCGGAGAGAATCCCAAGAACCCAATATGGCCGCTCTGGGTCATCGTAAAGAAACCTTTAGGGTATACATCACCCATCGAATAGGTTTCGAATTCACCGTTCTCATCGATTTTACTAATTAGACACCTACTCTCTTCCCAGTGTAACAAGTAGATGCCAATTTTGGTCCAATTGACATGTATGGGATAGCGATCAATTTTCTCTGTAATGCAAACGAAATGGTTCTCAAGCCCAGGTTTGTCTAGTATACTCTCTGATTCCGCAATATCTAGAATCCAGAGGTCGGGTCGAGACTCTGGGATTTGCTCAATATCTCGTCCGATTAGTATGATTTTATTTCCATCAGGAGATACTTCACGAACCTTGTATCCTTTGGGTAATGCGAGCTTGACTAGTTTAACAGACGAGAGGGCATCATCAAGAGTTGAGTTATCCATTTTTCCTAGAATTTTATCAGGATTCAGTTCAATCATGAAACATGAGGTTTCATCTTCGAAAATTATCCCGGATCTTGTTTGACAGTTGAGAAAGATTCGGTTCTTCTCAGGTGATACAACGTATGAATCGATTGCAAGAGGTTCATCTAGAAGACTTGTGATTCCAAAGAAAGAGGGTATCTTCTTTACATTCTCTTCAGCAAAACTGGCTATCGACAATTCCAGATTCTGAATTGCTCTTTCACTACTAACATAAAACAATCCAGTATTGGGCATCTCATTTTCTACATGATTGAAATTGCCAACTCTGTTATTAGCTTCAAAATTAAGACCTGATGACGTGAAAACAAATCCATCTCCAAATACTTCGAAATTCTGAATTGACGATGGATGATCTGTTATCTGAATTGGTTCACCGACCAGATCACGATATACGTGTATCTGCGTGTTCCCAGATGGTTGAACTGGTTTCAAACAACAGATGCTGTTGCTTCCTAGCCATTTGATGTTCCTACTTCCTTTGAATAATCGATGCGTCGTTTTTGATTCTATATTGTAGATGTAACCTACAACATCGAATCCATTTGTCTTAAGATTTGGAACACCTTTGAGGTACATCACCTTTGAACAATCTGGTGAAACATATGGGTAGGGTCCATAAGCCGGAAGGGTTACTTGTTCCCTTATTGTAAGTCGCTTTTTCTCTTTCACAATGCTCGCTCCAAGTTCATCATGACCATCACTATCCGAAAATCTTCGAGTAATAAAGCACCGTCACAAATGGAGAACACATTATGAGGTCGCACAATGTTACAATCTACGCAATATCGCACAGATAGAAATGGAAGAAAGAATCATTCAGACAACTTCAGAATAATATCCCTAGCATTCTCATTAAGACCGGTCAATATCATAAGTTTGCCAGATGTAGGATCTCGAATTCGCGCCTGATAGAAAGTTTTTGCACCTTCGCTGTATGTGGATTTCATTTCTAGAAAGTCATCCAACTGCACACCTTGAAAAGATTCGAGTGGAATCTGATTCTGGAGTAGTCCACCTCTTGCTTCAACGATTCTGGTGTTAGTTAGATAATACCTAGTCCTTCTAGAGTTGACAAATTCAAGTATAGTTAGAGCAAGTCCGATTAGAACAATGAAGAGAAGGAAATTCCCTACGAAGGAACCTAATGCAGCGTAGGCCAATAGGATAACCCAGGGAGAACCAACAATACAACAAGCACCACCAAGCATCCACCTAGCAGCCATACCTGCGCGTTGGCTCCAAACTACTTCTTCACCAGAATTCAAACCTTCTTCTGGAGGGGGAAAATCTTCGAACAAATCAGTACCTCTACGCTTTGTAAATTTGGTATGGTCATTTGCTCCTATTATCTTTAGGCATTCAAAAATGAAAAAGATGGGGCCCGAAGGGGGAATCGAACCCCCGCATAGACCCCAATGTGCTCTTATTCCTGGCAGACCCACTCAAAGGTCAATTAGATTGTGGGAGTATATGATACCCATCCACCAATGTCACAGACTGCATAGTTGAAATATTGGTAGTTGAATACCTGACCTAAACCACCGTTATCTCTGTACCATTGTGTCCATGCAGGTTCGGTTCCAAATGGTGTATCCCACGTAGTGTCTAGGAATAGCCACCATCCATTGTCATATTTTGGTCCATCAGCACCAAAACCATATCCCATATTACCAACAGGCAAAGCTCCCCACGCATTATCCCACCATACCATAAGAACACCATGATAGAGTCCAGTGCCTAAACCATCTCCATTCCAAGTTGGGTCGTGGATCACAACCATCATTGCTTCGTAGCCACAAGATTCTAAGTATGCGGCGGCGAGCATAGCTTGGTCTTCACAATCACCCATTGTTCTGAAAGCGGTTTCAACTGGGAATTTGATGTAATCCCAATCATAAGGAATTCGGTCTCTGTCCAAAGTTGTATCGTATTCGTAGTCGATTGCTGTGTTACACTGACTAATAATTAAGCTTATGTCAGTTAGTGCGTTTCCGGTTATTACATCCCAACCAAAATACAGAAGCCCGTTATCATCCAAAAGATGCGCTAGGCATCTAGCAGCAAGAATACAAGTATCATTTCCTTCACCACCGTAGGGTGTTAGAACATTTGCAAGTGCGTTTGATACATCACTAAACCAAATGTCAGGTTGTCCATAGGGTAAAGTATCCTGTGTGTAAATAACATCATCAAACACAGAAGAGGAATCGTGTAGAATTACATCACGACAAAATCGTGTGAACTCTGACCAATAACCTGTGATGTTTCCTTCAGCTATTTTGTCTTGCACATAGAAATCTTCGAAGTAATATCGACGGACTGCTTCGGCAAAGATCCCGTATTGTACTGGTAGTATTGATTGTCTAATCCAAGTTGCCAACGTGTCATACGACTGTTGGAGCAAATCGAAATCTGCTTGTAACAGAACATAAGATGCATCAAGAACCCAGTATGCTGTATTGAGTGCATCATAATCTAACTGGAGCTGGGATAGTTCCAGTTGACAAGCATCGTACTGTGATTGCAAAGCTATGTAGGCAAGATTTAGAATATCATATTCAGATTGCAGCACTAGATAATCTTGCTCCAATGTGTTATAGTTCATTAGCAAGATATCGTACTGACTTTGCAGTGTGTCATAGCTATCCTGAAGATTGTCGTAGTTGACTTGAAGAGCCTGATGTGCTGCCCAAAGTGTATTGTAATTCAGCCATAAGGAATCGTAGTCAGATTGTAGTGCATCATAGTCTGCTTGAAGTTGTGTGTAGCTTGCTAGTAACACACCATAGGCTGTTTCAAGTGCATTATAGTCTATGAGGAGTTGATCGTAATCAGCTTGTAATATCGTGTGTTCTGCTACAAGTTGGTCATATGATGTACTTAGCGAATCATACATAGTCGAAAGAAAATCATATGCATCAACTAGATTGTAGTAGGTCATGTTGAGTGCTGAGTATTGATCTATTAGAGTTTGGAGTGTTGCATCTAGAACATCGTAGTCACCCATTAGAATGTAGTAGGTGATGTTCAATGCTTCGAATCCTGCTAACAGGTTTAGATATGTTTGGTTCAAAGATACTAGCTGCGAGGAGGTATCTTCGAGTGTTTGTGCTAACTCGTCACAACTCTCCATAAGGATTGAGTGTGTGGAAAGTAGTAACGTGTAGGTTGTATTCAACTGGTCATACTCGGTCACCTTTGCCTCGTACTGACCATATACTGTTTCGTAGTCTTCGATTGCCTGCGCGTAGAGCGCATCGAAGCCTTCGTATTCCGTTAGTAAATCTTGGTATTCAGAATTCAAGTTGGAAAAGCTCATCTGCTGAACAGCAGTGATACTACCAACACCAAGAATCCCAATTGTAAGTGCTACCATTATGATTTTAGTAACATTGCTTTCCATTTGTAATTACGTCCTAATCCATTTTAGAGTTTTCAAATTTCACTTTTATTTTACATAACTCATCTAATTCATAACGTGTATCAATCTTCTATCCAAGCTGAATCGTAGAATATGCCATGGGATGTGCTGTGGATGAACCACCATGATGTGCCCATACGACGAAAAATCTACAAATGGATCAGCAGCTAATAACGTATCATCTACAAAACAACAACTATCATTGTCGTCATCATAATCATCTGTCGCACCAGATGTATCTCCTTTTGTGCCGTCGTACGCCTTTGTGTTACCAACGATGACTACTATTAGAAATAACCCGCTATATGATTTTGAAAACTGCTGCTTCAATGCAAATCCTCCAACCATGAAAAGAATCAGATTGTGAGCGGGAGGCCCGTCAGAGCGCTATATATAGATACTTTTCAATTCTAAAAAGGGATTTTAAAGTAAATGGGGCCCGAAGGGGGATATTCGAATCTCGCAGGAATTGCGAAATCTATCGAACCCCCGTCAGAGGAACCACAATCCTCTATGCTGCCGTTACACCACTCGGGCCATGGATATCGCAGCGAATTCAGGCTCTATAATTTCGACTTATTAGGTTATCCTTGGGTAATAGAAATTTGGTGAACTGGAACTTAGATGATTTATCAAACTGCACCTTCTTTGGGAAGTTCAGAGAACAAAAGTAGACCTGATATGAAAAGTAAAGACAAAAGGGACCGGGCATATGATGATTGTAAAAGGCTCCAATTCGCAGTAGGAGTCGAGTACGGAATGAGGATAGTGCCACATTAACGCATCATATGCCCGAGCTTTTGCCTGTAGTCGAGGAGGATACTAGCGATCGTAGCGTACACCAGTTGAAGCTGCATGAGCTCCACCAGTGTGTCTTCGTTTCATTGAAGTGAACTGCTTGTATTCCAGTTGACTTCGCTCTTCGTTGCGTTTTTGTCCACGTGCGCGTCGTATCATCATGGTAATTCAAGAATAATATAACACAATTCGAATATCTATCAGTGGTTGAAACTCCTTGCGTTAATGGGAAGTATATATGTCGATTTTGGGAAAATTCCGAAACAATCATTTCAGAAAGTGCAATTAGCGGCAAAATGATGCTTTATTCCTTTTCTTGGTCTAGGAGCTGGTCCAATTTGATTTGTGATAGAAAGGGGAATTTTCCGTTTGAGAAAGCAACCATGGTCGTACTAGATTCAATGAATTCTGCCTCATGAAGTTCACTTGATATTCGCTCAGCCTCTTGGAGGTCTTTCACAACAAATTCGGCAATCATCATTGGTTCTGTAGCAGATGCGAATGGTGACCAGAATTCAATTGGATACTTGTCGTACAACCAATTCCGGAGTTTAGGTAAGGAGATTTTCTTCTCATTCCAGCGTATTCGAATGTGTATATTGACAAGAGAACCAGCTGCAAGATCTGGACGGCCTATGAATTTGACTTTCCCACCCTCAGTAATCTCACGCAATGCCCTTCGTACTGTCTTCGGAGAGATATTGGTCTTTTGAGCTATCTCTGATGTTTGCATTAGTGGATTATCACGCAGGGCTTGAAGGACTTTGATATGTAGATTAGCAAACTCCCCAGTAAGAATCTCTTGATCAGCCAGAACTACATAGAGATCAACATCTTCAACTTCATCGAGATTCCTGAGAAATGTACTAACTTCATTCAACATTTCTGTACCAATGAACTCACCCCATAGAAGGTAAGCTCCACCCTTTACTGTAGCGATTGTGCTGATGTGTCCGACGAGTGGACTAGCACCCATAATTTTCACAAAGTCTTTGGAGTTTTCTGTCCCATTTGTAAGAACAACTGCTTGATACGATTCAGCACCGATAGCACCTGGAGCATATGCGATAAGAAATTGGGAGAGGACACCACTGTCAATCAAATTATTCACACGATTTTTCACTGCATTAGGAGTCAGATTCACAATACGAGCAAGAGCCTCGTAACTAATCCTGCAGTTTGCATGTGCCATTTGTATGATTGTTCGATCGATAGCATCCAATCTTACCACAACTTGTTCTTTTCAGAGACTGTTCATAGATGACTTTTCCGCTCTGGGCGTTTTTTCCCCATATTGACTTAGACAGACATTGATTAATACCAGCAATACTGGGAGTTGATTGGAGCTCCCAACAATGAAACCACTCGCAGATGGAATGAATAGAATCCTCAGTGAAGGTGCCCTTACCGTACTCAGGGAAGCTAAGGTCCTTGAAAACAAAGGTAGGTCGATTCTACACTTCGAGATTGGACAACCTGATTATCCCACTCCAGAACATATCAAGAGCGCAGGAATACAGGGGATCACGGATAACTATACACGCTACACTGTAACCGAGGGAATTCCAGAGTTCGTTCAGGCAATTCAGAAAGAGGTTGAAACTACAAGAGGATATACTCCGGAACTGGATCAGATACTATCCCTTCCAGGAGGAAAACCGGGGATCTATCTCAGTATGATTAGCACGGTCAATCCTGGTGAAGAAATAATCTTCCCAGACCCGGGATTTCCAACGTATGGTTCTCTCAGTCAGTATATTGGTGCAAAGTCCATTCCAATCAAACTAAAGGAAGAGAATCGATTCCGTTTGGACCCTGTAGATATCGCAGAGAATATCTCGGAGAATACCAAACTCATAATTTTGAACTCTCCACAGAATCCTACAGGGAGTGTAATGACTAAGTCAGAATTAGAGCATGTTGCAGAAATTGCGAGAGAGTACGATTGTTTCGTTCTTTCAGATGAGATATACTCGAAGATTATCTACGATGCAGACTTTCATTCTGTCACGTCTGTTGATGAAGCAAGTGAACGATCAATACTACTAGACGGATTCTCAAAATCTCATTCTATGACTGGATGGAGGTTAGGATATCTAGTAGGTCCAGTAGCCTTGATTCAGAAAATAAGTACCTTAGTTGTGAACGCATTCACCTGTACATCAGAGTTCATTCAAAGGGCAGGGATTGCAGCACTTACAGGTCCTACGGACCATCACGAAGTAATGATGAATGCATTTCGAAAACGTCGTGAGGTTATTGTCAATGGATTGAATGATATCCCCGGTGTAACCTGTCAAATGCCCGATGGTGCTTTCTATGCATGGCCAAATATCAGTGGCACGGGCTTATCATCAGAGGAACTGGCGCATTACCTGTTGCATGAGGCAGAGATTGCATGTCTTCCAGGAACTGCGTTTGGTCCGGGAGGCGAAGGATACTTACGTTTCTCATATGCTACGTCAAGTGAAATAATTTCAGAGGCAATCCCATTAATCAGACAAGCTATTGAGAGACTGGAAAAATGACGAGAGAGGTTCGTGTCGTACCTTATGATAGTAATTGGCCAGTACAATATGAGCACGAAGTAATCAGAATCAAAGGTATACTTGAGAAGGAAATTGTGTCAGCACATCATATTGGGAGTACATCCATTCCGGGTATGAGTGCAAAGCCTATCATCGACCTACTCCTTGAGGTGAAAGAGATCGCAAAGATTGATGATTACAACAATGAAATGATAGAATTAGGTTATGAACCTCGTGGAGAACTCGGATTACCAGGTCGCAGGTATTTCAGTAGAGAGGAACCTAAAGACGTTCGAACCCATCACGTCCATGCGTATCAATCTGACAATATCGAACTGGAGCGACATCTAGCGTTCAGAGATTTCATGATAGCACATCCAGATGATGCAAAAATCTACGCAGAGTTGAAGATTGTTCTCGCTAGACGATTTCAGTGGGATGTTGATGGATACATTTCAGGAAAACATCTTTACATGGAAAGAATGGAAAATGTTGCATTGGATTGGTATAGATCACGGGATACATACGAGAAGTGAAACGTATTCCTGATGTGGCTTACGGAACGAATCTATGTTCTTGGAGTTTTGAGAATCTCAATTTCATCTTCTAGGTTTGTAACTCGCTCATTCATTTCTAGTAGGGTGTTGAGCAAGACTGAAACTAGGTACCCATAGTTCACAGCATACTTGTTATCATCACGATCAATAATACTGGCTTCTTCAAGTCGTCTTGCAGCATTAGTGATGGATTGTTTTGATACACTTCGTTTATTCATTAATAGGTCCACAGATTTTCTGACTTCCCGAGGTTCAACAGGCTCGCCTTTTAGATTACTGAGTAAACTATGAAGAACCATCAAACCAGCAGTCATTCTGGGGTTGGTTAGTTTTACAAAAGCCACATCAAGATCTAGTACCATAGGTCTCTCCTACACGCAGGTGTGTGTAATTACAGTAAACGTTTGTTCTGTGAAAAAGCTTCTGATTATTCTCTTAGTCTTGATTGAGAGGTGTCTATTCAGACCACAATTGGTAAACGTTTACTGGAATTGGGGTGCTGGCACAAAGAACATATCTAGGTTATGTATCCATATCGTGAGAGTGAATGTGGTGGGTAATCAACTTGATAGGGTTGTATTTGTCGCGGTTATACATACAGACCTAGAGAGTGTTGAAGAGGTTCGAAGGGTCATCCGAGAAGTCAAGCCTGCCGTTGTTGCTGTAGAATTAGATCATGAGCGATATGAACATCTATCAAATCCAAGTTCTCAAGATGAAATGCCTACTATGCCAGTGACAGGAGACACTGCACAAGACCTGATGCAACAACTTGCTATCATGGAACAAGCCCTTGGTGGGATAACTGGTTCCAATGTCGGTGATGAAATGATGGCAGCAATTGAGGAAGGTCGTGCAATCAATGCGAAGATTGCTCTGGTTGATAGACCAATGAAAGCAACCGTTCAAGCTATGATGAGGGTACCTCTGGATGAGCTATATGGTTTGACCAACATGCTCCCTGATGCTACTAAAGATATTGAGGAAGGAGGGGCTTTCGACCTCCTAGACATGTTGAAGCAAGATGGAGCTGTTGATGATATCTTAGAACAATTTCGTTCCGAGTTTCCAGGACTAACAAAGGTCTTGATTGAAGAGAGAGACCAGTTTGTAGCAAATGCACTACATTTCATTTTGAGTGATGTTCAAGGACAGATAGTTGCGGTTCTTGGAGCCGGCCACATTCAAGGAGTGAAATCAGTCCTTCAAGAATTATTTTCTGAAGATTAGAAACCCAGAGTATCAACTAACTCTGGAATACCGATTCCAGTTTTGGAGCTAACTTTGTGAACAATAAGATTTGCATCTACTTCTCGGATATCTTTCACCAACGCATCGATATCAAACTCTAACACTTCTGCAAGGTCGATTTTATTGATGACAACCATGTCGGCTCTCTTGATTGTAAGTGGATGTTTCTGGACCATATATGGACCCTCAGTTACACTGACAACTACAATTTTCTTATCAGCTCCAAGGGAGTAACCAGCTGGGCAAATCAAATTTCCAACATTCTCAATGAAGACAACATCGTAGTTTGAGAGATCAACATCATTGAGAGCAACACGAATCATCCTTGCATCAAGATGACAGGCGGTACCAGTATTGATTTGGACTGTATCAACACCATGAGAACCAACTCTATCAGCGTCAATATTCGTGGCCAAGTCTCCAGCTATCATGAGAATTCTATGTTGTTCACGCAGATTCTCACACAGAGCCTCAATCAACTGAGTCTTTCCTGTTCCGACAGAACCCATGATATCAATGACTGTAATCTCGTGTTTCTTGAAGAGAGTTGCATTCAGTGCCGCTGCATCCTCATTGGCACCGAACAGATCTTGACGAATATCGATATTCACGGTTTTATGTTGGTCAGTCATATTCTACTAGCCTTCTTGTTCATCTAGTTCTTGGATTTCAACTTCAGAGTATAGGTAATGCCCAACGATAGGGCGAATGAGTGTCCGTTCAACAATGATTGCTACCACTGCCCATAGAAACCCTTGAGCCATGTCAATAGATGCGACAAACAAATTGGCTACAAAAGGTACGCCAATGGCAGCGAATAAGGTCATTGAAGGAATTAACCCACCAATTATCCCCGCACCTAGTACTACTAGTATGTTGTATTTGATCGTATCACGCTTTGCAAAATAGATTGCATAACCTCCTCCGATTCCCAGAAAGAGATTACCGAATAGTGTAAGAATCGATAAACTACCGCCTGCTAAAGCACCACCAAGTCCAACAGCAGTACCAGCAATTATCCCACCAGGAATTCCTCCAAGAACTCCACCTAGAATCGAAAACAAAAATCCAGGTGTTAGTTCAACTAAATCAGGAACTACTGGAATTTGTATCGCGAAACGAACAATCATTCCAAGAGCTGCAATCACTGCAATAGTTGTCAGAGCAACAGTATTCCGTTGAATTGGTACAAATGACATAGAAACTCTCCTCAATATGTGAGATTACTGAGTCGTTTGCGACCAACTCTCTTTCAAGAAGCTTTTGGTTGCTGTGTACCACTCTTCAAGCTGAATCAAGATTTGGTCCCTGACAACTTCTGATTTTTCAGCACTGTATTCGTAAAAATAACCACCACGTTGAATCTTGTGCGTATCTCGCTTGGCAAGCCCCTTTGTATGTAATTTGTTCAGTACTCTTTGAACAGTGCTTCGATCTTTGCTAATGCGCTCTGCTATCTGTTCTACAGTCTTTGGACCGGATATCAGTGAAAAATAAACATCAAGTTCACTGTTTCGCAAGCCAAAGGCACAACAGAGTAAATCGGAGGGTTTGTCAAAGCTTTTGTTGAATAGTCCCACCATCGGATTTCGAGCGCTCATGATTCTTGTCATGAAAATCAATCAAAATAAGGGTTGTGTAAAGACTATGCACAAGCGTTTTGGTATAATACTTCGGTTCAAATGGTTATTCAACAGAGTCTAGGTGGGGTACCTATGGTGGAATTCAGTCAATTTCGCAACAATCATGACCATGATCCAAGGGAACGGCGAGAAACCCTTGACTCACGGGTTCAACCAATTAACCTTGCACCATTGAAGGGAGCAATTGATGCAGACCCAGTTCGATTGAAAGTTCTGAAGGTACTTGTGGAAGATGGAGAGTGGGTCACTACTGCAGACCTCTTGAGAGCTGCACGTCATGTAAGGTCGATTGTTGGTGCGGTCACTATCGGAACAATTCTGAATGGCATGAACGAATTGGTTTCATCACGACTGATTATTAGCAGAACATCACTAACATCTGGAATCGATTGGGCAGAGTGGAGAATCAATCCAGACTGGCTTGTGCCAACACGTAAACTACTGCAGATGATGAGCAGACCCAAGTTTCAACCAGCGACTCATGAAGATTTTGAGGGAAAGGTAGATCGACTTTTAGGGGACACAACATAGAGCCTACTCATTTTCGAGTA
>JAEOSL010000038.1 GCA_016840385.1 Candidatus Thorarchaeota archaeon
GGCGTTGCTCAGATTCGAGATATTGTTCTTCAACTGAGAGGACAGGCTCCAAAGGGACTACAGGTTGCAGACCCTAAAATTGGACTTACTCACAACATTGGTGGGTTCGGAAATAACATGGTTGTTGCTATTTTATCCACCATTTGAGAGAATTATTCATCCAAGATTGTCTTATTACAAAAGGGCGATTTCTTGAATTCTGGCAGATATATTCTGAACTCTCAGAATAATATCTGAACTATGCGGAGAACTGTAATAATGCCCGAAGGTCTTGCTGTATTGAAATGGGACGACGAGCTCGGACCCGTGGTTACCTCGAAGACGCCAAAGAAACTCCAGGTTGGATTAGATCCCACTACTGCAATGAGAGTATATGGTATAGCAACTCTAGGGGAAACCGAGGAATCTCAGAAACCCGGATTTAGTTCACTTGCTTTCAATGATTTTCAGCTTGCTGTCTATTACGGTGGACTGAAAATGCATCTAAATGGCCTGCCCTCAATGGTGTTTCTAGTTCTGAGCCCAGAAGAGGACGCTGACGCTTACAAGGATGCCTTACCTGAAATTGCAACTCAGATTTTTCTTGATGCGGATGGAAACAAATACAAAAAGAAAGTACCCAAGTTGTACAAGCAGTTAGAACGATTTACTCAGATGACACCAGAGCAAAGACAAGCATCAATTCTAAATGATCCCCTTCGTCGAACTATTGTTCAAACATTGATGAGGAATGGAACACTTCAGTCTACGGAACTTGAAGAGATAATTCTGGACAAAATCGGCAAGCAGATTGATGTAGATCTTGTACTCAGACCACTAGTGAAGATGGGTATTGTTGCTACAGGCTGGGTTGAAGGATTAGCTTCTGAAGTTATTTATCTGACCAGAGCATTATTCATTCTGAGAAAGATCCCACTAGATACTATCCAATCAATACGAGAAAAATCTGTACCTCAGGAAGTTGCTGACAAGTATCTCGAAGCGTCAAGAACTTATCACACAGAATATCTTTTGAAACTCAAAACCGACTTGTTTGACACAATTTGGGGTGATGTAGAGAGTCTTACTAAGTTCACTCTTGATTTTCAAGCGTATGATATCATTAAATTACTACGACAAGGACCTGTTGAAGAAGAACAACTCAAGAAGAGTTTCGATTTGGATGAGAGCATAATCAAGAAACAGGTGAAGAAACTAGAGAAAGCAAATATCATCATGAGAGTCAAAGATTCGGAGAAACGTTTTCACATATTGCTAAAATGCAATCCTGAATTATTAACAGTCTATCCAGAATGGTTGATTCAACGGACTGTTGAGATGTACAATGAAGAAGATATTGTACCAAGTCAAGCGATGCATTACCTGGAAGTTCTGAAGAGATCTCACCCAAGTCAGATTGAAGAATTAACCACGGACGGTGAATGATTAGTTTGTATTTTCAATGGGTGGTAATTAGATGATTCGAGCGATACACATTTTCAAGGAAGATGAAACTGTTTTTCAAGATATCATTGTCCCGAACAAAGATTTGGATACTCCAGCAATTATGAATCTTGTTTCAGCTTCAGCGAAGAGGTTACACGAATGGAAAATCGACAGTCTAGAAATTGAGCGTTACCGATATGTCTACCTAAATTCTCATGACACTCAATTCATTTTGACAATGGACCGACAAGCTTCAGTTCAAAAAGTAAGTGAGGCTATGATGACCATTGTATCAAAATTCATGACTGTCTTTGAGAATGCATTGGCTCAAGATGAATGGAGAACTACCGATTTCTCACCATTTGAAATTGGCTTCAGAGCAGTTGTAAGTAGGATTCCTGTCAAAGTCTGCTTGGCTGGGCATGGCGGAACCGGCAAAACTACTCTATTGGAGCTTGCCACTCTTCCGTCAAAAGGTCCACCTCAGGAGTACGTTCCAACTTTCTTTGGTGATAAAGCTCTGTTGAAAGCTGACTTTGATCCTTACATTTTTAGTATGTTCGACCTGGGTGGTCAAGATCGTTTTGTCCAGGAATGGAGTAAAATTATTCGTTCAGGAAGTCTGGTAGTACTCGTTACAGATTCAACTGTCGAGAATATTGAATGGACCAAACGTGTTGCTTATCCAGTGTTGAAGAATGAGCTACCTTATGCTCGAGTGATAGCAATTGCCAATAAGCAGGATTTGCCCGGAGCACTTTCACCTGAAGAAGTTGGAACTCAACTTGGAGTTCCTAGCTACGGAATGCAAGCAAATCAAATTGATTTCAGGAATAGATGGTTGAAATTATTGAAAGATCTAGCTTTTGAAGAAATAGAATCAGTTGTTATCGGTGAAATTGTTGAATGATTGTAAATTAGTGATGGGAGCTGTGAAAGATAATGGGTCTATTTGATGGTTGGAGAAGGAAAAAAGCAGCGCAAACGACACCTCAGATTAAAGCACCGAAGAAAATGCAATCTACTGAAGAAGAGAAAGGTGATGGTGAAAAGCTACTAGCTGAATACAATCTCCTTGTTCAACGTAGAATTGAACTTCAAGCAGAACGTGCAGAATTTACAGCTAAGCTTGATAGCGGTGAAATTGATTCTGATGACTTCAGAAAAGAATTGATGAATAGAATGCAAGAAGCTGCAACAGTATCCGAAAAAATTCGAACAATTGCAGCGAAGTTAACATCCCTTGGATATCGTGGAGTGCGTTCTTAGATGGTTTATTCAATCATGAAAAAAGAGGTGGGATTTGATTGACTAAGACATTAGAAGATGTAATGCGCTTCTTAGAGAACTATACATTGGCATGGCACCATTGGCTCATGCTACTCTCATTGTTGAAGCTTGGTGGAAGCGGAACAAAAGCACAAATCATGCCTGTCTACAAACAAGAAGGATTTTCTCCTCATGCAATTGACCAAGTCTTTACGACAGATCTTGTTGATCTTGGTGAAGCGGTAGAGGTAGACGGTGGTTTAGAGAATCTTGGTGATAACTCAACAATCTTTCTGAGTAAGGACCCCATATTCCAAAAATTCCTAAAGAAGAACCTCAAGTCTGTTGTTTCAACCTTCAAGAACCGACGTCGTAGTTAGACTCCCTTACACAAGTTTTTTCACGATTATCCGTTCATATAGAATCAATGTCAGACGTTAGAATCAAGGCTTCAAAATGTCCAGAATGCGACAAGGTCATTATTCCCCCTAGAGACCTCTGTCCTTATTGCAGGCACAAATCAACCGGGACCAATATAATTGAACTTGAAAATGAAGGGGAAGTGCTTTCCTTTACTGAATTACATAAACCACCTGAAGGATTTGAACCACCACTAAAGATGGCTCTTGTTGAGTTAGAATTTGGTGCTGTTGTATTATGTTTGAGTGAAGACGATTTCGATTCTTCAGTTGAGATTGGAAGTAGGGTTATACTTTCATATGACGATGCGCAGCGATTACGATTTAGTCCAGTATAATCACACTTTCCCGTTAGATATTCCAGTTAGTTAGGAATTTAAGCAAGTGATTCACGAGGCAGGTAGGTTTCAAAGATGGTCGACTATCTATCCAATATATTATGGACTGAAGATGAAATCAAGTTTCGAAAGGAACTCCAAGCCTTTTGCAACAAGGAAATTGCACCAATAGCTGATGAGATTGACAAGGGGCCCTATCCTCGGGAACTTCTCAGTAAAATCGGCAAAGCTGGATACATGGGTGTGCACCATGATAAATCAGTAGGTGGAACTGATCGTGGGCTATCGTATGAGATTATTGTAGCCGAGGAATTCTCAGCAATAAACGGTGGTCTTGATATGGCACGTATGGCTTCCACAACCCTTTATGGAATGCCAGTAGCACGTTTTGGAACTGAGGAACAGAAGAAGAAGTATCTTGAATCCGTCGTGTCCGGTGACAAGATTGGTTGTATCGGGATTACTGAACCTGATGTTGGTTCAGACACAGCTGGTATGAAGACACAAGCAACGAAAGATGGTGATGACTGGATTCTCAATGGTGAGAAGCGGTTCATTACAAACGGTAGCCAGGCTGATTACATGGTGGCTTTTGCGATTACTGACCCTGATGTGAAATCGAAAGTTGGAATGTCTGCATTTATCGTTGACACAAAGGCTGATGGTTTCAGTGTTGTTCAAGATCATGATCTTCTGGGAATGAAATCTGCTCGTGTTTCCTGGCTAAAGCTGGACAACGTACGACTATCTTCTGACATGCTTCTTGGAAAACCTGGTGACGGTTTCCACATTCTAATGGATGAGCTGGATTCTGAAAGAACAGCGATTGCTGGAGAGGCAATTGGCTATGGTAGGACTCCGTACGAGCTCGCAGTCAAGTACTCTACTGAGAGACATCAATTTGGTAGACCAATCAAAGCATTCGAAGGTGT
This sequence comes from Candidatus Thorarchaeota archaeon, assembly GCA_016840385.1. The sequence goes on from JAEOSL010000038.1 coordinate 4,384, forward strand.
TAGCTTCAAGGTTGCTGATATGGCGATGAAACTGGAAGCTGGTCGCGCTTTGACTCTAACTGCAGCAAGAATGTATGATAAAGGTCAGAAAATTACAAAAGAAGCCTCCATTGCTAAACTCTATACAACAGAGGCTGCAATCCAAATTACCAACGATGCACTCCAAATTCTTGGAGGAGTTGGTTACACTACAGATTATCCTGTTGAGCGCTTTCTCAGAGATGCCCGTCTTATGACTATAGGCGGTGGAACTGCAGAAATACTTCGGTTCCTCATTCAAAGAGAAGTTTACAAGGAATTCTTTCCGAGATAATATCTAAAAAAGAAGTAGAAGGGGAAATTCCCCTTCATTTCATTTATTTCTAATTCTTGACAATTGCTATGATTCTGTAGACACCATCAACTATTTGGATTGTAGCTGTGAAACTATCTGATGGAACAATATCTAGAAGTAGAGTGTACCAGTCAGTCAAGTTCATCCAAGCACGTGCACCCTCGATGTACTGAATAGTTGCATTATCAGTTTCAAGAATGATGTGTTGATTTGAATCAACAATATCGGAAACCTTGGCAACTACAGACGCCGTCATGTTGAATGTATCAGTTGGAGTTTCTTCAACAACTCCTCCGAAGAGTTCAACATAATCACTTCTGACCTCAAAGACAAGTTCCTCTCCTGACAGAGCCCCTCCAAGAGGTAGCCATACATACCTATCAATGTTAGATGCATCCACAAGACCTAGGGCATGAAGCCTCATATTCTGAGCAACATACTCTTCAAGGTCTGAATCCCAGTATGCGTCTGCCCAGTAGATAGGAGTATACCAGGTCCACTTTATTTCTGTGGGAGTTATCTGTACTGGATATAGAAGCGGCATTGATGCGTAATAGAAACCGCTTGCAACTTCACCAATTTGTGCTAGCACATTCGCTGATGCTGCGTCACCACTGACATAACCTTCAGCACTAAGATCGTGATAGAATACCTCTGTTTGAGTTGCGCGGAACACTCCTGCAAGAGTACTACTAGATGCCCCTACAGGATGAACAGCTATGAACGCTTCAACCCTTCCAGAGTCTGGATTGATGATATATCTCGTATCCTCATGGATTTCAAGTCTATCATTTGATGGAGCAATGATCCAGAGGAAACCTCCCGCAAAGAGGTCAAAACCATCTCCACGACGATAACCTCCCCAGCGAGATACTTGTCTCTCAAGCCATTCTTCAGCATATGCTTGGGTAATCCAATCCGGTGTGTTAGCGATTGTATCAAATGCAATAACCGTACCATTTTCACAGAATACAATTGGACCACTAGCACGTTCAACAAAATCAAATCCAAGCGGAGTTCGTGTTTGAACATAGACTATGTTTCCGATTGGGTCCCATGTGGGGTACGCATATTGGTATGCCGCAGTCATATCTTGTAGGTAATTGCCAAATTGGATGTCCTTGTCCCAGAAGAGTCCCTCACCCACTGGAATGGTTGTGTTTTCAATTACATGTGGTGAAATTGATTGAGGATCATTTGCATTTACAACAATGAATCCTTTGACAAAATTCTCTGCAAGGACATTCGTAGATGTAATCGTACACACCCACACCAGTGTTCCATTTTGCGTTGTGATATGCGCAGCTGATACTATGGTATTAGAACCAAATGATGAAAGATGTTGACTAGCAACATACATTGCATATTCTTCAGTAACTAGTCTGACCATTCGATCGGGAATTGGATTTACAAAGAGCGGATCATCAGTTTCTGTTATCATAGAATCAAAATACTCTGCATTTGAAACATCTGATGTCCAGCTGATGACAGAAGAGAACCCGGGAACCAAGATGAGGATTATCAGACCGATGCATGTGAATGGAACTCTAATTCCTTCAAGCATCTGCTCGATATCTCCGCCCGGACGAAAACCACTAGTTATCATCATTATTGCTCCCAAGCTCATAACCAAGCTTAGGATAGCCCATGGTAGTGTCATCGCGAATAATAGACAAATGATGGCCCAAGCGGCTGTACCCCACACTAGACGCATAGGTAGCCATTTGAGTAATCGGTTAGGTCTCATGTATTCGGATGAGAACGGTATCGGAATTGCGTGCGCAATTATCGATATCAGGAGAAATACAAGTACGTTCATCGTGAGTCCTCTCTGTGCTGATTTAGTGCGAAATGTTATTGGGGCCTTTTAGTGTTTTCCAACAGTCTGTTTATACCATTCTACAGCTCCCCCTTCTTTCAGGAGGTTAAGCATTCTTGATGGTAATGGTTTTCCATGAAGAACATCCCCACTACTGCGAATTGATAATGTCCCTTCGCGTATGTCCACGGTTACCGTTTCACCATCTGGGACTAGTTTAGCAACATTCGGAATGATAAGCAAAGGAAGCCCCACATTGAATCCATTGCGATAGAAAATACGAGCAAATGATTCTGCCACTACACATCCTACACCAGACTCCAATAGGACCTTTGGGGCTTCTTCTCGGGAGGATCCTCCTCCAAAGTTTCGTCCCGCAATCACTACATCATTCTTCTTTACCTTTGATGAAAAAACAGGTCGAGGAATTTCAAAGGTATGCTTCGCCATATCTGTATAATTGAGAAGAGTGAGATACTGTCCCTGGATAATTTGGTCCGTATCAATATCGTTACCAAAGACCCATGCTTTTCCAGTAATTGGTTTCAACGCATCAGTCATTGTTATCCACTCCTGGGGTCTGTTATTGCTCCTGCCAATGCACTGGCTGCAACAGTCGCAGGAGATGCAAGATATATCCTTGAATCTTGGTGTCCCATTCTTCCTCGGAAATTACGATTCGTGCTAGAGATACAAACTTCTCCAGCTCCAAGTACTCCCAAGTGTCCACCAACACAAGCTCCACACGTAGAGTTAGTGACAATTCCTCCCGCATCCATGAAAATCTTGATGAATCCTCTCTCTAGAGCCATCATGTATGTTTGTTTACTGGCAGGAGTGATGATTAGTCTAACCCCCTCTCTGACCTTCTTGCCCTTCAGGATATTCGCTGCGATCTTGAGGTCTCCAATCCTCCCATTTGTACAAGAGCCAATGAAAGCCTGGTCTATTGGAACTCCGCTTACTTCTCTAACAGCTTTACCATTTGTCGGATTATCTGGAGTGGCTACCATTGGACCAAGCGGATCGCTCTTGATATCGTATGTTAATGAATCACAGTATTCGGCATCACTATCTGGGAGGGTCGGTTTCCAGTGTTTCTCCGGTGCAAGTATTTCCATCCACTTCTCTACATAGGGGTTAATCATCATTGGAGCGCATTTTGCACCTGCCTCTACGGACATATTGCACATTGTCATTCTTTCATCAACCATCATGGTATCGATTGTATCACCATGAAATTCCATTGATTGATAGTTTGCTCCATCTGGTCCAAGGTCTGATATGATCTTCAAAATCAAATCCTTACTCATGACCCCATCCTCAAGGTTTCCGTTCACCTCGATTCGAATTGATTCGGGGACACGAAACCAGCACGAACCTGTTGCTAGAATCAATGCTGAATCTGTTGCGGCAAGTCCTGTTGAAAATGCATTAAAGGCTCCATATGTGGTTGAGTGAGAATCACTACCAATAATCAATTCACCCGGGACAATCAATCCTTTCTCAGGTAGAACCTGATGGGAGATTCCACAATCAATATCGTAAAAATGTTTGATTCCTTGTTCTCTTACAAAGTTACGATTTCTACGATGAATCTCAGCACTATTGATATCTGAAGCCGGAGCCCAATGATCATTGACTACAACAATTCGTTCTGGGTCCCAGACCTTCTTGAAGTCCATCTCGTCAAGAACTGATAGAATTCTCGACCCTAGTACCTCATGGACCATAAGCAGGTTAACATTTGCTTCAACAATATCTCCTGCTGTTGCTTTACCATCTGTAGTATGATTTGCAAGTAATTTTTCAGCTAGAGTAAATCCCAAACCCTTACCCTCCAGAATTTATTGTCTTCACTTTCTTGATGATAGTTGTGGTGACCTCTTCAGTCGAGCTTGGTGTGACACTGCTCCAATCTCCTACACAGAGGTCTCTAGTTCTAACCTTACCTTCTTTCAGAACTTCTGCAACAGACTCTCTTACAATATCTGCTGCAATTCCAACCTTTTTGTTTCCATTACGTGTCCCTAACCAATCAAGCATCATTCCACTTGCAAGAATAGCTGCAATTGGATTAGCAATATTTTGACCATAGTATTTTGGCGCAGATCCATGAACCGGTTCGAATACTCCCTTATCATCGCCAATACTTCCTGCAGGAGCTACTCCGAGACCTCCCTGTATCGCTGCGCCTAGATCGGTTATGATATCTCCAAAAGCATTTGGTGCAACAACGATATTGTAGAATTCAGGTTTCTTGATGATCCACTGAGTGAATGCATCCACATATGCATAATCTCTCTCCACACCAGGATATTTTGCTCCAACTTTATCGAATGATGCTCTGAAGAGCTGGCATCCTGCAAGTAGGTTACTCTTATCAACACAAGTTGCTCGTTTCACACCATCACTTGGGGCTCCTGAGCCACTAGTGGCAAGTTCGAATGCATATCGGGTCACTCTCTCAGAACCCTTTCTTGTGATAATTCTACGATCAACAGCAACTTCAGAATCTGTGTCCCTTGTCAACTTTCCACTATCTGGAGCATAGAGCCCCTCTGTGTTCTCTCTAATGATTACCATATTGATATCATTTGAGGTCTTGTTCTTGAGTGGTGACCAAATGCCATCCAAGAGAGCCACAGGTCTCACATTAGCATACAGTTCAAGTTCAATTCTCAATCCAATGACGATGCTATATCCTGCTAGATTATTATCAGGAAGTCTAACACTTTTTCCATCAGCATCATTTGCTCCAATTGCACCCAATAGAGTGGCATCTGCTTCCTTCTTAGTAAACTCCTCTGCTTCGATTGACCATTCTCTATTCTCTCGAAGGTAGTATTCTCCTCCGCACTCGAACTCGTGTAGATCCAACTGGAATCCACCCACATGTTCTTCTACTTCACGAAGAACTCGTACTGCCTGGGGTACTACCTCACGACCGATACCATCACCGGGCAGAACAGAGATTTTGTAGGTCCGAGCCACTTCAATCACCTAATAGCTTCCTAACCAACCAAGATTCTTACCTGTATCATCCAGTATGTCTACTCTTGTATCTATCTTTTGTCCGTCTGCGTAACGGTTGATGCATCGAATTGTGAATGATCTGGTACACTTCTTGCATTCAACTACCCAATCTGCTGTAATCTCATCCACGCCTTTTTCGGATGGATGGTCCTTGGTTTGCTTTACTTCAAGAAGGTGCAATTCATCACCATCGCACTCGTACGTGCATTCCTTCAGTGGTAGTGGTTCCATTCCTCGTCGCCCTAATGCAACAAAGACTTGATCTGGTAGTTCGTTCAGGGACCTTTCGTCAGTCAATACAGACACCGAGGGGTGTTTAACACCACTACGGATAAATGATTCTTTAGAACGAGGTTATGGAATATTCTGAAAAAACCTACGAGAACTAGGATACTAATGAGATAGTTGCTTGATGAAACTTTCCCTAGTTTCAGTTTCACGTGTGGGAATACGAATTCACAGACGAATGGTATGCGCGAGTCATAATTGCGGTTAATGATGGGATTAGGTCATTTTAGATATTCTTTTTATCCATTCATTCAATCCATCCAAGAAACAAGAACTCGTTGACTGATACAGATACTGACACTAAAATTCGTGCTTGCGGAATCGCCAAACAGCTATCACAACTAGAAGAATGAGCACTATACACGAAACTATGACTGGATAGATTGGATAGTTTTCTCCAGTTAAAAAGCTGATTGATATTTTGTAGAGTCCCCATGGACCAAAAGGACCAATGATAGGATCTTCACCTATATTGATTCCCAAAAGAAGGAGTGTGAATGGCAGAATCATAGTTGAGCTTGCCTTTTCAAAAAATGTGCCCATACACAATGTTAAGAATGACAAAACCATCTGCCATAGAATCAAGGGGACAAGAAACATTAGATACCCAAATATGTTAGGTGCCATACCAAACGTAAGCGATATCAGATAAATCACTAATCCTGGAATTAAGAGCATTGAAATTGTATAACCAATTGTAGCAAGTATGAATTTTGAGAGAATGAATGATGTTCTTGAAACAGGCTTTGAAAGAACCCACTCAGCTGAACCAGTTTTTTTCTCATCAAGAATCATCTCATACGATAGGATTATCGCACCAATTGGTGGGAAGATTGCAGCCATCATGACCACCGGGAGCAGACCAGCATCTGGACTTGGATCCGGTATGCTCTGTAATCCGACTAAGCAAAGAACTCCACTCCAGAGAAGTGCGTGTTTCAACCAAATAGATGAGCCAAACCAAGCCTTAAGTTCCTTCTTTAGAAAAGTCGAGAGTCCCATTCTCCATCCAGTCACAGTAATGGGCTCAAAAACATCTTTAGTCATCATTGTCGCTACCTTCCACTAATGACATGAAGATATCCTCTAGCTCATACTGTTTCAGACCGAAATCCAAAACTTCTGCACCACCATCAGCGAGAACCATACTAAGAATTCGTTTCTTTGCCTTTGAAGGGTCATTGACATTTATGATCCAGTGGGTTCTACCATTCTCTTTTCTCTCTGAAATTGCTGTTACCCAAGACTCATGTGAAAGTCTGGTATATGCCTGCTGTGTATCTCCCTCCAGCTCAAGAGAATATGCTACTTCTCTAGTTCCAGCTAGAAGTTCTTCGATTGGTGCCTGTGCTATCAGATTTCCTTTATTCAGGATGGCTACTCTATCACTGACTCTTTGAACATCGTTAAGTATGTGTGTACTATAGAATATAGTAGACTCGGAACGTAGAGACTCCATTATCTTCAGAACTTGTTCTCTTCCATGAGGATCCAATCCCGCAGCTGGCTCATCCAAAATGAGCAGTTCTGGGAAATTGACCTGCGCCTGTGCAATCCCCAAGCGCTGCATCTCACCACCAGAAAAACCATCTATTGGTCTGTCTGATTTGTCTTCGAGTCCAACCACTTTGAGAAGATATGCAATTCTTTCCTCTATCATATCTTTTGGTCCTTTGAAAAATAAACATGCAACAAAACGCAGAGTTTCTCTGGCTGTCAAATTACTGTAGAATTTGGGGTTCTGTGCCAGGTATCCCACGTTTTGTCTAATCTGATCATTATCTTCTAGAATGTTTCGCCCAAGGACTACTGCACTACCGCTTGTTGGCCTTGTAAGACCAAGGAGTAGTTTTATTGTTGTAGTCTTTCCTGCGCCATTAGGTCCAAGAAATGCAAATATCGACTTCTTTGGGACTTTGAGTGATATGTTATTCAAAGCAATGAATCCATTGTAGGCCTTGGAAAGCCCATTGGTTGCGATTGCATATTCATCGTTGGATTGCATAGACCATCCTCTCATTTGATGTTTGACAAACGTTATTCGTTTGAGAAATACCAATAATCGGATATATATTCGCTGGTCAACGCATGATTCTAGACTTTGATAGGAAATTACCAATGAAAAGGTCCAGTAGGCAATGCGTGTTCAATCCAAATCCAGTGTCGTTTCTGAACAGACAGCTTGATGTCTAGGTTTGTCTACATTACAATAAACGATAAATGAGTTGGTTGAGCATTAGATGCTATGCGATTAGTCACATATTCCAGGATGGGAGTTCCATCAATTGGAGTTCAATTAGAAACCGGAATTCTAGACATTCCTGATGCAGCATCATATTTTGGTCGCAAATACCACGTTCGTGGCCAAAACTTTCCCACAACTATGATGGACCTATTGCAGTGGGAATCAGGAATTGAGGTAGTTCGACAAATTGTAGAAAAATATGAACAAACTCCTCTCAATGAGCGGATGATGGCCTATCCTCTGGATTCGGTTACTCTTGAGGCTCCTTTGCGTCGTCCTGGAAAAATCATCGCACTAGGGAAAAACTACTTGGAACATATCAAAGAAACTGGCTCTGAAACTCCTGAGTTTCCAGTTATCTTTGCAAAGTGGCCTTCCTGTGTTATTGGTCCCAATGATTCTATCCCCCTTCCTAAAATATCCAATAAGATAGATTGGGAAGTAGAACTGGCAATAGTGATTGGCAAGGTTGGCAAAGATATCGAAGAAAGTAATGCGTTGGAATATATTGCAGGTTACACAATTGCAAATGATGTAACTGCCCGTGATCTGCAACGCAAAGATGGACAATGGATCCGTGGAAAATCTCTTGATTTCTTCTGTCCCATGGGACCTTGCATTGTGACTCAAGATGAGCTAGGAGATGCTCAGGGACTGAAACTCTATACCAAAATAAATGGTGAAATGAAGCAAGATTCTTCCACTTCGAATATGATGTTCAATGTACAACAGATTATCGCTCACTTGTCAAAGGCGTTCACCCTAGAACCAGGTGATGTGATTATCACCGGAACTCCTTCTGGTGTTGGATTTGTTCGTGACCCTCCAGAGTTTCTCAAAGATGGTGATAATATTGAACAGTATATTGAGAAGATTGGTTACTTACGCAATTCTGTTGTGAAGTCCAAGTAGACTAGTTTTCCTCATCTTTCTCGGGGAGATTGGATGCTCTTACCCTTGCGTCATCTGCTTCTCCATACTCGAAGAGTTTCTTGTGAGCTTCAGAAAGCATCTCCCAGACCTCACGATCCTTCGGTTTGATAACTAGATATGCTTTACAGAATTTCTTGACATTTTCCCAATCATCCATCTGCTCGTAACATCGAGCAGCATAGTAGAGGGCTCTCTTGTGGTCCAATTTTGGACCAGCTAGTTCGGTGAAGATGAGAATTGCATTCTTCCATTCTTCATTTCCATAGTGTTCCATCGCTTCTTCTAATCTGATTTCCATTTCACCATATTCTGGCATTTTTGAGGCTACTGATCCTAACATGATAGTTGATGCACAGCAGACAATCACGGTTGCTGCAAGAATTGACACTCCTATGACCATCGGTCCATCAAAAGGCAGAATTTCTTGAGCACTCAATAACGCGACGATAATTCCACCAAACACAATTGCAACAGCTGCAATCCCGATATGCTTCGGTCGAATTTTAACTCCATCACCAACATCTTCAGGATCTTCAGGAGGAGTCATAGTAGGTATCATAGTATCGCATGCATACCGGTTCCTTTTAGGTCTGATGAATCAATCAATCTTCTTTATCAGACTCACTACTGATTCTCTTTAGATGTTCTTCTTCATCTCTTTTTGACGCTAATCGGTCTCTTGACACATTTATCCATTGACTCACTAGGTTGTTCAAATCCGGATTAATCTGGAGAGCAAGTTCTGCGTATGCAATTGCTCGTTCATCTTCCTCCTCAATGAAATGTGCATTTGCCTTGTTGTAGAATGCCTCTGCATAATCGGATTTGAGAGCTACTGCACGAGTGTACGCCTCAATTGCTGCAGGTCCTTCAGCAAGTCGAGATAAGCAGTTTCCCAGATTATTCCAAGCCTCTGCATCTTCATCATTGATATCTAGTGCTTCTTCATAGCAATCTTTAGCTTTCTCAAAATCCTTCAATGCATAAAGTGCGGTACCTTTGTTGAACCAGATAGCAAAGATGAAATTATCAATAGCAAGTGCTTCATCATAGGCCTTTACTGCTTCTTCGTATTCTTCATTTTCTGTAAGAGCATAGCCCAGGTTATACCAACCTTCTATTGATTCTGGATTGTTCTGCAAAAATGAACGGAGCTCTTCAATTGCTTCTTTGAAGAGCCCTTCTCCAATGAGGGTCACTGCTTTTTGAATTGCAGTATTCTTGTTTTCCGTCAAAGCTACCAAACGGTCTTTGAACAGAATACCGAATAAGCATTCCTCAATGACTTAATCTTCTGGCTTCTTAACCATGGTTCTTGCTACTATGGTTAGAACTGGACCAAGAACTGCAGAGGAAGTTGCCAACAGATTAAGAAAGTCTGTAAATGCTTCAATACCCACTGCCATGTATGCAGTAGCGAGATTTATGATTAAACCGATTAACCCTAATCCTGCTGCAATACCGATGACGAATTTTCCTGTACCGACCCGATCAGTTGTGACCAGGTAACCACCTATGATAACTGCAATTCCTCCAAGACTCGCAATATATCCTAATACGATAAGAATCCACCCAAAGATTTCTCCAGCTCCGGGTACAATCGTTTCTGCAAACGCAAAAATCTGCGCCCACAGGGCCGCACTACCCACGACACTTGCCATAATCATGAGGATGCCACCAATTATGCACAGTAGAAATGGAACTTTGTTTCTCATCAAATCACCTTGCAATCGAAATGGAAAACTAATATAATTCTGTTTTGTAATGTCGAAATTCAAGGTATTGCGAAGTTGCTTACAGATCTTTTCTCGAATTGTGAGATATTTGTAAATCCAACTTCTTTCAGCAACTCGTATGCTCTATCAATTCCTGCTCCTACATCCTGAGGTTGGTGTGCGTCTGACCCTACAGTAACAACCTCAATTCCATGTTCTTTGAGTTCTTTGACAATTGCAAATTCTGGCATTGGTTGTTGTTGACCTTTTCTGAGTGCTGAAGTGTTCACTTCAAAACCAACATTGTGCTTATTCATTGCATTCGCAAGGTCCGCAATGTGTGGTTGCCAGATATTTCGTATTCCATCACCATAGTAGGCCTGTCCAAATCTTCTATAGAGGTCAATGTGTGCTACTATATCAAAGAGATCTGATTCTACCGCTTCCTGTAGCTGTGTATAGTAATGGTGACCAAGTTCTTCTATTGTATATTTCTTGAAAGCTTGATCTGCTCTACTATCTGAGATTGCAATATGGTCGATAAGGTGCATCGAACCTAATATGATATCAAAGTCGGTCGAGTGGAAGTTCTCAGGTAGTGAACCATCGATTTCAGGAATATAATCAACTTCCACGCCCAGACGTACCCTAAGTCCTCTTCCCCGATATTCATCATCTGCTGATTTTATACTCGCCTCGTAATCCTCCAACCAGACACTTGAACGAGTGCGTACAGTCTTCCCTCTAACATTAACATAACAATCATCTGCAATTGAATCCGTGTCTAGATGAGTTGTGAATGCTATCTCTTTCAGCCCTTTTCTCAGAGATTCCTCGCAATACTCCTCTATACTTCCCTCTGCATCTATCGAGTAGTTAGGATGAATATGATAGTCAAACATTATGGTTCACACAAATCTTACTAATTTCAGGTTGTCTATAGATGAAGAAATGCTCACTCGCTTTCTGCATTCTCGACTATGATCAGGGTAGTCGGATCTGTATGTTTGGTGTTAACATCCTTGAGGAAGAGAGTTACGATAGTAGCAAGGAATGTCATAATGACCAAGAATAGAATTGAAGCAGGCAAACCAAAATTGTCTCCAATGATTCCAAAGATTATTGGTGAAATTGCACCTGGTATAGATCCTACAGAGAAGAGGAGCCCGAAAGCAAGACCTCTCGATTCCTTTGGACATACTTCGGTCTGGTACGCTGTGTTTGGTGGTACTCCTAAAAAGAAGAAGAAGCCAATGAATACTAGGACCATGATTAATTGGATAGGGTCAAGATGGAAGTTTAGAAGGAGTAAGGCTGGAGTTGCAACTCCAGTAGATGCCATCAGGAATGGAACTCTCCTTCCCCATTTATCTGAATAGTATGATGATACTACCTCACCAAAGAGTCCTGCCGTAAGCATGACTGCAGTAAGGTAACCTGCTGTGACAATACCAGTACCATATGCAACAGCGAGATAGAGTGGCATCAATAGTGACGTTGATCTGAAAGAAGTCCCTCTAAGACCCATAAGTACTACAAGAAGCCAGAAATTGCGAGTCCACCCATCAGCTCCATCACATATCACTTCTTCCTGATCAATGATGTGAGTTTTCTCAAATTCCTCTTCTTCTAGTTTTGCAGATTTTCCATTTGAAAATCTCATGAGTAGAAATGTTGGTACAAACAGAATGATACCAATAATTCCTAGAACTTGAAGTGATGCTTGCCAGGAACCAAGAGCTACAAACAGAGTAACTCCCAGAAATGGAGTTACTGCCATGCCCAGTAAGCCACCCATTGCTTGAATACCGGTTGCCATCGACCGGTCCCTTGGGAATTTGTCTGCTAATGCTGGAAATGAACTGGGATGATAACCTGAAGCTCCTAGACCAAGAAAAATCTGGAAAATCGTAAGTGTCACAAAGTCTCCAGAAAAGCTTGTTAGCAGCATTGCAACAGCGGCTAGTAGAACACTAATTGAAATGAAAATATCTCTCATTCCCCTATCTCCGAGATATCCAACAAGAAGGTGAGCTGTAGTCATTGCTACAATTGCTGCACTTGTTGCAATTCCAATCTGTGTATAGTTAATCCCCAGATCTATTTGTATTGCTGTGAGGAATGGTGATAATCCACTTGTGTAGACGTGATTCATAAAGTGTGAAATTACACATGCAATAAGAACTGCATATGACGCTTTAGTAGCTCTTGACAAAATCAAATCACGTCCATTGTTGAATCGGTGATTCGAAAAATCCCATAGTTAAGGCTAGTGATATTACCACTTTCTGAATTCAAGAATTAATCAAAAGGAGTATCGGGTCTGCTGGCGACATCAGGCAAGCCCAACGCCACCAGCGTATCCGATTTTCGACTCGGAAAGGTTGTTAGTGAGTCAGAAACACCCCTATATATATTTAAAGCTCCAGTTTCAGCGCAATCAAAGTGTTGCTAGATACACCTTGAATCTAAATTAACTTGCCAGCACACCAGAGTACAATGCGGAGGGCTAACAATGCGTTATCATCTGGACCATCATAGAGTCCGAGCAAGCCATAGTTGTCAAGCATGAAGTTGCTACCAGTGACTACTATTTTACCACCTTGAGCTCCTTCCTTGTAACCAAGTACTGGCATTCCGCCGTAATGAGCAAGCCTATGCCCATCAGCAGGAATATCAATGATAGCACCTAGATAGTGGAATCCACTAATTCCTGAGGTGATGATGTGCGGGTCGACAGTATCGATAAGAGTCGGTACCGATCCACCTGGTACTTCAGATGAGGTTATTGCAAAACCGGTCCAATCTAAGAACTCGTTCAATGATGTTATATTGAGTGAGTTTTCGGTCAAAGTTACTACGAATATTCCTCCGCCTGAATTGTAGTAGTCTTCGTATGCCTGTGTTTCATCTTCAGAGAATGGTAGAAAGTATGGGGTGATATGTAGAGGGTCAGTTTCATTTATACCATAAACACAGGGGTCAAGAATCACGACAGCATCAAATTCATGGAGAGAGCTATTGGTTGTCGCGCTACTATTCCGGATTTCGGTCACTGATACATCGTTGTCTACTAGTACTTTGTAGAACTCTCTGAATTGACCAAATATCGTATCGATGTCCCAAGTTGTGTGGGATATATCAAAAGCAACTCTAGCAACCGCAGTTCCAACATCAAAGGAGATATTGATACTGCACTCACCGAATTCAGTGGATGAGAAAGTTATAGCGCCATCAATTTGTGTAACGCCCGACTCAGGTACGTTTACCGTAACTGGTATACGACCTACCTGATTAATCTCAAACTCATTAGGTACTACGAAGGCTGATGGAGTTGCGCTTGCCACTTCAGTTGTAAAATTAGTAGCTCCAGCCGCAAACAATCTGACATTGAAGCTGTACGTATCTGCTGCAAACAATTTTTCAAAATCAATTGGTAGCTCTCCCGGAAATGCATAACAAATCTCTGGAAGGCTATGTTGTTCAGCATTATCTTGAATGATACTGAGGGAATTCTGAATATTCAATTTTCCTGCACCAACGATGTATTCTGGGTACCCCACTATTGGGTCTGCACCCTTCATCAGAGCCGTCATTATAGAACCTGGAGTAACGGTGATGTTATTATCAATCGAGTGCCCGATAAGTTCAGCAGCTGCTCCAGCCACTCTTGGTGCAGCAAAGCTGGTACCGTAGTATGTGGTTCCGTCTGATGTCGTGTAACCCGAAGTTGAGATATCTGGTTTCATGTATCTGCTATCTGTCGGCCCAATCGATGTGAAATATGCGGGGGTGTCGTCTTCCATCAAAGCACCAACTGCAATGCACGTGTCAAAGATTGCGGGTGACTCAATGGTTGTTCCTAGAATTCCTTCATCTCCATCATTTCCTGCTGACGCTACGACAATAACTCCTTGAGAAAATGCCCAATCGATAGCTGCTTCAATGGGGTCGCCATAAGTAGGCGAACCTCCAAGACTGAGGTTGATCACACTGCTGTTTTGTTCGACTGCCCATTCAATTGCATCAATTATTGCGAGAGATGTACCTGTCCCGTTCTGACTTAGCACTTTTCCATTCACAATTTCGACATTCGGGTAAGTGAGTATTTGTCGTGCAATTATTGTCCCGTGAGGAACATTCTCCGGTCGTGAATCTGTTGTAGAGATATCCTCAAAGTCATATCCATTGTCAAGTGTAATGAAACTTGCTTCCGCTACAACCCTGCTCTGTATACTGAAATCTACATCAAGGCCTGAATCTAAAACAGCAACTCGGATTTTGGTGGTAGGTGCAGTACCATTGGGTTCGAACGTGGTGGAAAACACAAGACCGGTGGAAACTACAATCATCATGATGATTATTCCTGCCATGATTCTTGTTCCACTTGATTTCTTCTTCGGAGCGCTTGCGGGTTCCCAATAATATGACATAACGAACACCCAATGATATTGACGCGTGCAGTAACAATTTCTGCTCACGATTCAAGATGAACCTATCGACATGGGTAAGGATGTATTGGTTCTGAAAAGCTTCATTAGGTCGCATAGCTTGCTCAATAATCACGTAGTAGCGATGGGACCATTCACGTTTCATTTATCTGCGATAATATAACATCATCATACCCTCAAGAGGTACTCAATTTGTCCGGAGAAGACGCCATCACAGAAACTAAACCCCTTGTAAACTATCATTCCATACCTCTAGAGGAAGTCTTTGAAACCCTCAAAGTGGATAGTAAGGTAGGTCTCTCTACTGACGATGCTAAGAAGCGCCTCAATGAATATGGTTCAAATTCAATACCCCGATTCAAGGGACCTTTTTGGCAGGTGTATATTGCTCCTATTCTGAATTGGTTGATTACAATCTATATCATAAGCTCATTCGCATTGATTGCCATCGCTTTTCTATTTCCATCTGAAAATAACTCCATGAGTAGTGCAACACTTTGGTTGGCAGTTGTGTCTGTTAACGCGATTGTGGCTATGATCCAACAATTCAGAGCTCAGAAGAAGTTGGAAGCTTTGGAAAAATTATCTGCTGGTGAGGCAAGAGTTATTCGGGATGGCAAGGAAGATAGTATTTCCCCAATGGACATTGTTCCTGGTGATATCATCAAACTTGAACAGGGTGACAAAATCCCCGCAGATGCTCGCATAATTTCATCATCTAATCTTATGGCAAATGAAGCATCACTTACTGGTGAAAGTGTACCTGCAATGAAGAGCGAAGATGCTCACGTTGCAGAGGATGCAGTCCTTACTGATCGATCTAACATGGTCTATTTTGGAACTTATCTTGCAACAGGAATGGCAACCGTCACGACTACAGCAACTGGTGGTCGTACTGAGATAGGCAAGATCCAGGGAACTCTAGAGGAATTGAATACAGGTGATATTCCTCTCAGACGAAAAGTAAACCGGTTAGCCAAGTATCTAGGGATTTCTGCGATTATTCTTATGACCGTATCAGTCATCTGGCAGGTGTTTGTATATCCAAGTCTACATGGTGATCCATTCAATTTCGATTTGCAATACCTTTCTGAAAGAATCGGAGAGGGTATAACCAGTGCAATGACTATCATGCCAATTAACATACCTCTTTTGACGACCATCGTTCTCCTTACTGGAGTACTTGCTATGGCTCGTAAGGGAGTCATTATTCGTGACCTCTCAGCTGTTGAAAGTCTTGGCCGTGTTTCCGTCATCTGTAGTGACAAAACTGGAACGATGACAAAGAACGAGATGACCGTCAAATACTGCTGGGACACAAAGAACCTCTACTCAATTAGGGGTGATGGCTATGAACCTGAGGGAGGAATCTACCTCTTGAAAGGTGCTACTGACTCCAACGTATCTGAATCTGAAGAGGAATTTGTGGATGATGTTTTCTCTTGGAAAGGGCTCTTCCGAATGGTTACCTGTGGTGGAATCGCAAACGACTCAGAGATAATCGCTGAAGAAATCCCAGACCAAGGTACGATTTGGAGACCTCTGGGTGACCCAACTGATGCAGCACTCTTGACCATGTTCAGAAAGAGTGGCATTGATGAAGAAGCAGTAAGAAAACGATACAACATCGTCGAAGAGTTTCCATTTGAATCCGAGCTCAAACGAATGTCGAAGATCTGTCAGGATGGCGATAAATTCGTGGCATTTGTGAAAGGTGCTACTGAAGTACTGATGCCCCTCTGCGAGTATACAAATGGAAAAGACACTCCGTCAAAGATCACTCCTGGTCTAATGGAACGTGTTACAACTCTCACAAATGATTTTGCGTCAAAGGGTTACCGAGTCATCTCCCTAGCATACAAACAGATGGACTCTGTTCCAACCGGGAACACAGCTCGTGAAAAGACTGAAAATAAACTGACATATCTTGGATTTGCATGCATTGTGGATCCACCACGACTGGGCGTGAAGGAAGCAGTCGCTGCCTGTCATAGTGCTGGAATCAACGTTATCATGATTACCGGAGATGCCGCAGCTACTGCAAAGACCATTGCCACAGACTTGGGCATTTTCAATGAGACCTCTCTCGTGGCTGAGGGTCACCAAGTGGAAAACATCAATGATGATGACTTTGTAAGGACCAATGTCTTTGCTCGAGTCAATCCTGATCACAAACAAGTCATCGTCGAGAGATATCAGGACCAAGACAAAGTTGTAGCCATGACTGGAGACGGAGTGAACGACGCATTAGCCCTTGCTATGAGCGATGCTGGAATAGCCATGGGCATTACAGGGACAGATGTCGCCAAAGAAGCTGCAGACATAGTAATCACAGATGATAGTTTTGCTTCTATTGTAACTGGAGTTCACCAAGGGCGTGGTCTCTTCAATAAGATTCGAATGATGATTTACTTCTATGTGGCGATCAACCTCTTTGAAAGTATCATCTTCTTCGGTGCACTATTCATCTTGCCAGATTTCATTAATCTGCTGAGTCAATGGCAGAGTCTCTATCTTGTTGTCACAACACATTCATTCCCTGGTTTAGCACTGGTGTTTGACCGTACTTCTCCAAAAGCTATGGAGGATAAACCAAGGGATAGTCAAGATATAATCACACGAAACCTAGGAAAGATGATGATACTTAATGTCATCCTAATGGCAATAGGTGCATCACTTGTGTACTTCCTGACTATCACCGAATTCATGGGTATTGTTACTGTGACCCCCGAGAACATGTCTGGATTTTGGACAACATTAGAGGATCCCAACTGGGTCTTGCTCAAAGCGACAACTATGCTACTCTCAGTTATCTTGATAGTCGAAAGTGTATTGGTTCTCCTGATACGCAGAATCAATCTTCCATTGCACAAGAGCCTTCGTGAACCTGGAACTTGGATATTTGTCATCTTCTTAGGCCTAATCTATCTTGCACACTACTTGCTGATGTACGTTCCAATGGTCAATGAAATATTATTCGCCTATGATCTGAACTTCTATATCATCCCGCTGTCAATATTTGATTGGATCATCTGTATCCTCTTAGCTTTACCAGCAATCATTGGTGTCGAGCTCTATAAGTGGAAATTCAGGAGAAATGACGTAGATCTCTAGCAAAACACGCATTGTATATACAATACGCATATGCAATACGAAGTATATAAGAGATGCAATTTATCAACCTAGATTGGAGACTGAATATTGGCACGGAAAACCACCTACAAAATTAAGCAGTCCAAAAAGAAAGGCAAGAAGATTGTCATGTTGACTGCCTACGATGCACCTACGGCTTCCATTCTTAGTGAATGCGGTGTAGACATGATCCTCGTGGGCGACTCAGTTGGTAATGCACTCTTGGGATATGAGAGTACAATCCCTGTCACACTTGAGGATGTCATCCATCATAGTGCTGCAGTAGCTAGAGCTAAACCTGATAGTCTAATCATTGGTGATATGCCATTCATGTCCTACAAAGTAAGTATCGAACAGGCACTTGAGAACTGCGCACTCATGCTTCAGGAGGGTGGCGCAGAAGCTGTGAAGATTGAAGGTGCCAGTAGTAGAGTGGTGGATATTGTTCGCGCTGTTGTTGACTCAGGAATCCCTGTAATGGGTCATATTGGCCTTACACCCCAATCTATCTTTCAACTTGGAGGATATCGAGTTCAAGGGAGAACAGCTGAATTGACTGAAGCACTTGTTGAACAAGCAAAAGCCTTGGAAGATGCAGGCGTTTTTTCAATTGTGATAGAGTTGGTCCCTTCGGAATCTGCAAAACTAATCACTGAAGCAATTAGCATCCCCACAATAGGAATAGGTGCGGGTCCTCATTGTGATGGTCAGGTCCTAGTTCTCTGGGATATGTTAGGACTCTTTGAGGATTTCAAGCCAAAATTCGTGAAAAAATATGCCAACATACGCTCTGTGATCAAAGACGCCGTGAATGAATATTCTCAAGAAGTAAGGAAGGGAGTATTCCCTGAAACGGAACACAGCTTTGAAATGTCTGAAGAAGAAACAGGTCGACTATATGGAAGAACCAAGCCCTCCAGATAGAGGGCTAGTTATTCCTGTAAAATTATTACTCTTCCTTGATGGAATCGTTGATTGCTTCAATGAGCTTATCGGGATCGACTCCGTGAGCCATAGCTCCCTGCTCAATAGTTTCGTATCGTGCTGCAGCGCAGCCGTAGCAGTGAAGTCCGTTCTCCATGAAAGCACCTGCGGTTTCAGGCCATTTCATGACTACTTCAGCAATGCTCATGTTTTTGTTTACTTGTGCCATAATGATTCACCATTAACTATGGTTAACATTCTTACAGGATTGACTGTGAAATTTACACTAATATACTTTACTTTTGAGACCAAATATGAAATTCGCTTATTCTAAATACGAATCACAATACTAGATGATCCAAGCCCATTTCCTTTAGGACTTCTGGATAGATTTTGTATAGCGGTTTGATCTTACTCAAAAGACTCAGTGCTTTTGTTACTGACCCATTAAGCTTCACTTGACCTCTTGCCATGGCGACAGTCGTACTCAGTTTATTCTGCCAGAATTTATTCGTAGTTTCTGATTTGGACCAAACTGCAACTTCTGGTTCTACATCACTGTCAAAAGACAGAGTGCCAATTTCTCCCGCTGGTCCTGGGTCTCTGAAGTTAATTGTCATGTGTGCTTCAGGTTCCTCAATATCGAATCGTACAACAATTGCCTTTTCTGCCAACTTGGCCATAACATCTTCTTGTTGGATTGCTTTAGCCCAGAAATTGTTGAAGACTTCCATTAGTTGTTCCTTGCTTTCAAATGCTGCCATTGTATTGTCCACCGACTCTTCTTTTCTAGACAAAAGCTGGATAGAAGTCTTTTGGATTAGTGTCGGGTCTAATTTGCACGTAGATATCTTTCAAGTTCCCATGATGTGATGTCTGAAGAGAGAGGGTCATCAATAGTTTCAATGTACTCGTTCCACTCACGTGTTCTTAGACCTACGAAGGCATCTACTGCTGAATCTCCTAATTCACTTCTCATTAGGTGACTCTCGCCCAGATGTTCTAATGATTCTTTGAGGGAACCTGGTAGTGATGCAACATCCGCTGAATCTCTGTAGAGATTTTTTGTTATTGGTTTTCCGGGTTCGAGATCCCTCTTAATTCCGTCCAAACCTGCTGCAAGAACTGCTGCTATCCCAATATGGGGAGATATCGTTGTGTCGGGGCATCTCAGCTCTATTCTTGCTGCTTTTTCAGAACCGTTGAAATGTGGAATTCGCACCATGGTACTTCGGTTTCTATACCCCCAAGCAATCCTGGTTGGGGCTTCATACCCTGGAACCAGTCGCTTGTATGAGTTCACTGTCGGTGCAAGGAAAGCAATATAGCTAGATGCATGTTCAAGCAATCCTGCAATGTAATTGGCTGCTAACTGAGATAATCCTCCGTTTCCTTTTGAAGAAAATAGATTTCGTGATCCATCAAATCCCCAAATGCTCTGATGGAGGTGTAATCCTGAACCATTCTGATCAGAGAAAGGCTTTGGCATGAACGTAACATCGATTCTACGTAAGGCTGCCATCTCCAGGATTATTTGACGTGCAAGGAGAATATTGTCTGCAGCAATTGATGCCGGTGCATATTGAAGCCCTACTTCATGTTGACCTTGTGCAACTTCATGGTGATGGGAAGTTGTTTGAATTCCTATCGCATTCAGAGTTCGAACGATGTCCCGCCTGAAGTCAAGCTCGGGATCAGAAGGTCTTGAAGAGAAGTAACCCCCTGAATCACGTGGTTCGACTGAGTCGTCTGAACCTTTCTGAATAGTGAAGAACTCCAATTCAGAACCAATCTTGAGTTGAAATCCCATTTTCGAAGCTTTAAATTCAATAGCATCGAGGATGTTTCGTGGGTCTCGTGGGTGCGGTTTTCCGGAAATTTCGTGGACTCTGCAGTGTAGAAATGCTGCTGATGGATCCCAAGGTTGGTGTGTTGGGGTGGTGCTCGAGGGGAGAAGGAGAAGATCGCTTTCATTTACTGAAGCAAAACCTGGTACTGAGGAACCGTCTATCATTACTCCATGTTCAAGCACATCATCCAGGCAATCCATTCCGACTTCAATGCTTCTCAAATCTCCAAGTAGATCACTAAATATCAATCTGAGAAATTCGGGATGTTCGTATTCCTTGGTCATCAATGTATCCTCTTTGACAATATTGATAGATGGTTTGAGAGAGGGCCTTACCTTATTGTGCGGACCCTCGGGTAAGAAACTAAAAGTTTCCAAACTTCAAATCTAAGGCAATAACTACCTCTCTCTGTTGGTAATTGCTCTCAAAATGGACTATATGCTTTTCTTACTGAAACCAGAAAGTATTTCTATTTCGTTCGGTAAAATAACATATGACCGAAACCTATTCGGAAACTCCAATCAAACTAGACGCGACCGATAAGGAACTGCTACATCTATTGCAAATTGACAGTAAGATGAAGATCTCCCAACTAGCAAAGGAAGTTGGGAAGGGGATTGCGACAGTCCATGCTAGAATGGTGGCGCTTAAGGAAAAGGGAGTCATCAAGAATTATTCTGTAATTCTAGATCCAGCGAAAGTGGCACGTGAAACTCTTGCCTTTATTCTTGTAACAGTTCGATATCGGGTACCAGGACGAAAGGGTGTGGTTTCTCAACGTGAATTCTGCAAAGAAATTGCTGTTCACCCACTCGTTCAAGGTGTTCATGTTGTGAGTGGGGACTACGATGTTATGTTAAAAGTACGTACAAGGAACATCGATGAAATGAACCGGTTCATTGTTGATTTTCTGAGGGAACTTCCTCAGGTGGATAAGACACATACATTGTTCGCGATGGATACCTATCTGGATTCACTTGAACTACGCGACCTTACAGGGACCACTACGATGACTTTCAAATAGCCCTGAAATGAACTCCCATCTGGATACGGAGAAGGTCGATTACATCGTGAAGCTCGCGGACTCGTTCATGATTAGCACGATATTGTGGTTTTCTCATATCTTCAAGGTTAGCGGTCCTTCGAAGTAGATTCAACTTCATTAGTTTCTTCAAAGCAAATGTGACAGTCCTCAAAGGAACATCAAATTTTCGAGAAATCTCACGAGGTGCCAGTGGTCCTTCTGCAGATATGTGGTCTAGGACAACAAGGGCACTTTTTGGTAAGTCGCTATTCCAGTTCATTCACTTCACCTAGTTATTTTATTGGCAAGTATGTAAGTATACTTTGCCAAAAATAATTGGCAAATATAAGCATTTCTTTCTCCGTAAATATCAGATTGCCATCATGTGGATTCCTGCTATTGCTCGCAGATGGGAGATGTCCGTTTCTACAGCACGGATTCTCTCTTGGTCTAAATGGTACAACTGCTTTCTCATATCCATGAGATTCGGTACTTTGCGAAGCAATCGCTGTTGGATTAATTTGTGGAGGGCATAGGTTACAGTTCTAAGAGGGATCTCAGATCCTCTAGCAATATCTCGTGGTGCCATTGGTCCATTCTCGGATATATGATCCAAAACTAAGAGGGCACTTTTTGGAACATCATTCAGGGACAGCATAGTATCACAACGTTCTAACCAAAACGGCTAAATAATGATAAGATTATTGCCGTTTCAACGGCTATTGAATGTGTCCTGGCAATTTATAAATCATATGTTGTCCGTAAACATGGAGTCACCGGATACAGAAGGCTCAGAAGGGAGATGTCTAAGATGCCCAAGAAGAAACCGAAACTTACCGATGAAATACTTCTAGATGCTGTGATCCGTTTAGGTGGAAAAGTAACTGCCACTGAACTCGCTCAAACATTAGGCTTTCCTGATAGGACAATTAGATATAGAATTCAACGACTTCGAGAGAAGGGTCTCCTGGGAAGAATTTGGCCCCAGACACATGATGCCAAAATTGGTCTTGGCGATGGTAGTCTTCTCTTGGATATATCGGAGAAGTATCAGAATCTCCCTAGGGAATTTCTCTTCTGTTTCTCGAACTTCTATGCCAATTATGCAACCTATGGCAGGTATACCGGTATGCAAACTGGATTTGGGTATCCGATTGGAAATTCTCAGACTATTGAGCGAATTGTACGAGTCATGAAACAGATGAACATCATCAAAGATTCGTATACATTCATGTCAAACGATTTCATCACGCTAGCAGCTGATTTCTCCAAGTTTAACCTTAGCACGGGATGGAACTGGGACTGGAGAAATTGGGTCCAAGATTGTCAGAAGACACTCAAGGCGGGGGAGCGATTCCCATATGAATTTGATATCAATCCAGCTCAATTTGACTACGACCACAAAGATGTCGAGATTATTGCCGAGATAAAGATGTACGGTGGGCAGCTCACACACAAGGAACTCAGTAAACGGATTAATCTCTCAGAAACTCAAATTGGAGTACGCTTACGCCGACTCAAGGAAGCTGGTGTTCTGAGAGGATATATCTGGCTAACTGAAATGACACCACAAACGGTTGCTATCTTTACACATATGGAACTTGATGACCCCGATCCTGTTTTGTCTTGTTTCCTCCATTTACCATTCCGAAGAGAAATTTTGATGGATTCCGCCGATAAGGTTGCAGTCCGATTGACGATGAACTCCAGCGATATAGTTCAGTACTTGAAAGGATTTGAAGCATTGAGACCGCACATACGCTCATCCTTTATTCAGATTGCAGTGGGTCTCAAGGTTATCCCCGGGGGAATGCACGGCTTCTATCATCTCCATGACGAATCCTCTGATCGTTGGGAGATGCCTGTGGAAGAATCCATCCAGAAATTAGAGAAATTCATTGAAGACTATTGAGAAAGAAAGCCTACATTTATTGCGGTGACTGTTTCTTGAGAATATACGTGGTGTTATCATGCAGAATTCTCGTGATGCAGAACGACCTAAGTTCACATTGACTGAAGCTCAAACGATTGCAGGAAATCTCTTCGATCTTGGTGGTACCATCATTGAAATCAAAGAACTCCCAAGTTACAGAGATCGGAATTTTCGTATCATGGTTGACTCGGATCAAGAATATGTTCTCAAAATTACTGCATCTTCAGAAGAAATCGAAACTCTTTCTATGCAAAATAGTGCTATGCGTCATCTTGCCGCCAATATTGTAGGGCAATCATCTCCCGTGGTTTACAAATCTCGGAGTGGAGTTGAAATAGAACAAGTGAAATCTGAGGATGGTAATAGCCACTATGTTCGACTTCTCTCTTTTCTTCCTGGAAGATGTATCTCACAAGTCAAACCGCAAACACCAGATATGATTGAAGATTTTGGGCGGTTTGTTGGTTCCATTAGTAAAGGTCTTACAGGTTTCAATCATCACGCTGCTCATAGGGAATTCTACTGGGACCTGAAAAGAGCAAAGACAGTGATTCGTGATTATTCAAAGCACATCTCCGATCCTGAGAAACATGAACTTGTATCATACTTCCTAAATCTCTATGAAGATCTTGTTCTTCCATTGATTGATCATCTACGTGAGAGTGTTATTCACAATGATGCCAACGACAATAATATTGTGTTAGTTCATCCACATCTAAA
>JAEOSL010000039.1 GCA_016840385.1 Candidatus Thorarchaeota archaeon
GACCTTTTCTTTTAATGGCTGTATGAAACCTTTTTGATTACAAACAGCAACGATGATATTGCTTTCACGGGCGACACCGAGAATAAGCCGCCGTGGCTCAGTAGATAGAGCGACGGATTGATACTTCCGCATTTTATGAGGTTTGTAGAAGTCTTCTAATTTTGATGCCAAGTTTTTTATTGAATAACAATGTCATATACTTCTGTTCAATCTCAGAGGTGAGAATATGTCTTTCATGGAAGATGTTAAAGTTAGTTTTGGGTTCGCTAAGAAGAACGTGTTGAGTTTTCTTTTGGCAATTTTTGGTATGTTAATATTAGTGACGATTGTAATCTTTATTGTAATATCACCATTGCTCTTGATGGCGTGGTTAGCAAACCCAACAGATCCGGACGCATTTGGACTTGCCATTTCGGCGTACTTCCAAGGGCTCACCGGCTTTATGGGTTCCAATCCGTTGGCAGGATTGTTTGGAGGTGGCGCAATTGGACTCCTATTCCTTATTCCTTTCGCGGCTATCGGGACTTGGATATTTAGTGCCATTTATGGAATGTCAAATGAAATCATATTGACTGGGGGTACTCATGCAGAGAGTGCATTCGGATACCTTAGGAAAAATATGCTGTCATCTCTTGGCGCTGGAGTGCTCTGGTCACTAGTTCTTTTCGTTCCACTATGGCTTATCGGTCTTGGAGCTACAGCCCTGACTGGTTTCACGTCACTCCCTGCAGGTTGGGGATGGCCTATAGGCATTCTCACTTTCCTCTATGTCTATATCATTGGTGGTTTCCTGATGCTGCATCTTCCTGCGTCTACAGATGGCAAGAGTGCGCTGGAAAGTCTAAAGACCTCGTTCAGATTGACAAAGGAGAATTTAGTGAGGGTGTTTGGTGCTTGGACTATCTTCATAGCCCTTATTGTAATCTTCTTTGCACCAATAGCCTTCTATGCCGTCTATTTTGTCGCTCCAGGAGTGATAGACCTCGGTTTTGCCATTACTATAGCATGGGCAGCTATTGGGGCCTTCGTGCTCATCCTCTTCGCCCTACCAGCACTGTTTCTGACGTTCATGAGGATATACCTCTCTGTAACAGGCAAACTGGGTCAACAAGAGAGTCCAGCTCCACCGGCTAGTCCAGATATCTAAGTACTATTACTTGCTCCGACTTCTCAAAGTTGGAGCAACTCTTTTCTTTTTTGATGATCCATAATGCTTCAGGATAATCAAATCATTCTAGTATAATCGTGATAGGTTCAACAGCAACGTTAATATTGCTTTCACGGGCGACACCGTAAATAAGCCGCCGTGGCTCAGTTGGTAGAGCGACAGCCTGTTAATTCCTGATCCAATGATTAGGAACCAGACAGTTGTTGGTCGTAGGTTGTTTTTGTACTAGATTTTCACATTACTCATAGTGCTGTTGAACAATATGCTTGGTTTTCTATTCCATTTACCTTAGCTGAGTAGAAACTGCTTGAGAAGAATGTATAGAATCGAATGCCAAAAATTCGTTTGAAAATACTATAAAAACTGCAATATGAGGCCTTCACCTATTGCAGAAGTCCAACATGAGATGCGTTGTTCTGGAAATATGACCTCATAGCATTCCTTTAGCGTCTTAGCAAATATACAATCATCTAGGCTTGGATTCCACTTCTCGTGTTTGACTTCTTGCCTTCTAGATATATTCTTGATACTTTTTGATAGTAGTATTGCTATGTAATGAGATGATATTGATGGTAGAATCCCAACATAGCATCCGATTTGAACATGCTCGAAAGACTCTGCTCAGAAAACACCTCACAAGAAAAAACTCTGCTGATAGTCAAAATGAAACTAAAAATGAAGAGAGGGATAATAAGATATGAACAATACAGAAGAGAATGAATCATCCTCTTTCTGGACTAATGTCATTATTGCGCTCATTCTAGCTGTTATTCTTACATTGATTGTTTCTCCTATAATCACACTGGTTCCATGGGTGCCCCACGATTGGCATTTTCCAGCACTCACATTTGTAGGAATCCCCTTCTTTCTCGGATTTGGTATTTATCTTGTGAGTAAAAACACACAATTCTCTTCCTATTCCTTTGCACTGGGAATAATGATTGAGATAGGTTTCGTTGCCTTAGCAACATTCCTTGTCCTCTATGCAACTCCACTCCCAATTTTTGGTAATGCCCTTAATGCTACAGGACTAGTAGCGATAGTAATTGTATTTCTATTCGTGTTTTTCCGGTTACGATCAACTGAACAAAACGTTGTAAAAACCAATCCAATAACAACGTCTTCAAAGTCCCTTACAGAACAAAAGCAGTCTATTCAGAGATTATTCATGCAGAAAAGGTCTGAAATAGTACTCGCACTGGAGCTCGTAGAGGAACCCCATGACTACATCTTTTCAGACAGTGAAGAGAAACCCTCAAGCCATATCCAACGATTCTCGGGTATCGTACGGGCTCTCTTCTCAACTCCATACTCAATTTGTTATCAGCAGCTTAATTCCAAAACTAGAGTCTATTTTACAACATGGTCTAATGATGAGACCCAACTCAGCCATCAGAGAACTGTACTACTTGATGCAATTCAGTACAGTTTACCGAAGTTCAAGTTTAGAGTTCTAGAAACATTCACTGGAATTGAACTAAAGGAACACGAGAAGGGGTCTGCAGCAATCATTACAGGAGTCCCACTTTCAGTTGATGACGAATCACAGACAAAAGACCCCCTTGAGAATATCGTAGGAGTATTACGAGAGCTTGAGAATGGTATCTTTCAGGTCTTTGTCGAACCTGTGAAAATGAGCAAGTCCAAACTAAAGAAACTTGAAGACAAGTACAAGAGTGAGGTGATGCGCTCAGAGACAGTCATCTCCCAAGAGCGCACTGGATTGCTTCAGAAGGGGCAACAGGAATCTCGAACCGCTGTGGATATGAAAGCAAAGAAGAGGGCGGATATTCTGGACCGCCAGATCAAACGTCTCTCTGAATCAAACCTGTATAAGACCACAGTCACAGCAGTCTCTTGGGGATCTGATATCACTAAGGCCGACATAAATGCACGTAGAATGGCAATAGCTCTCATTGGAGCACTAAGACCGGATAGTGACAAAGAGCCGTTACAAGTGGAATATACAACCAAGAAGAAAGACATTGAGCGATTGATGAAAGGACTCCCTGTTGGAAAGTCAACCATTCTTACCGCTGGGGAGGTCACAAATTACTGTAGACTGACTCGAAGAGACCTCGGATTGAGTATAACCAAACGTGAGAAGTTCTCATCGGGGATGAAAGAACATCATGAACCAACAGAATCTAGAGGATCACAAACACAGAAAGTGACATCCGTGGTAGCAACCAGAGTTGATTGGACCAAACGGGTCCCAGATATCTATCTGGGTCATCCTATTGATGAGAGTGGAAAGATTCTGCCCAAATCATATGTCACATGTGATATCAACTTCCTCAAGATGCATTGTGTAGTGATGGGGCATACACAATCTGGTAAGTCAACGACATTACGCTCTATTTTTGGTCAAACGGTCACACTCGGTGCAAATCCAATCATGTTCAATCCTGTAAAGAGCTATGAGGCTCGTCTGATGTTGCATCTCTTCAAAGACATTCGTATCTTCACATGTGGTAGAGCCGACCTCTTCAATCTCCTATTCAACCTCTGGAATCCACCATTGAATGTTCCCCTCTCGAAATGGGTGGATCGAGTGGTTCAAGCATGGACCCTCTGGTTGCCCAATGATCCAGTAATTTCAATGCACTTTGAAAAAGTAGTATATGCAATGTACAAGAGGTGTCGATGGAACATCAAGACAAATCGTAAGGGACGACCAATTCTCATCACTGACCTGATCGACACGTTAGAAGAAGAACAGAAGAAACTCCAATATGGTGAAGAGGTTTCAAGCAATATCTTCGGTGCTTTGGTCGAACGTATCAAGTTGATTATGAGGAAACACAAACTAGTCAGTATATTCAATACAAAGACTGGAATTACTGTGGCTGAACTCTTAGCCCATCCTACCATCATTGACATGGATGCTCTCTCCAAGCATGATAAGACCCTCCTCATGGGGATTCTAACCGCTGCAATCTGTGAGTATAAGCTAGCGAATCCCACAGAAGAATTAACTAACGTGCTTATCCTCGATGAAGCTCATTATCTTCTTGGGAAAGAAAGTGCCAGTGGAGAGGCATACTCAGGAGCTCAGCTTCAGGCAATTAGTGCATTCACTGAGATGCTTCGTGTAGTGGGTGGAACTGGGCTTGGAGTGATAATTGCGGACCAATCACCAACATCTCTTGTTCCAGAGGTCATGAAGATCGTTGTGAACATGATAATCCATGCACTTCCAAGCAAAGAGGATAGAGAGCTAGTCGGGAATTACACGCGATGTACAGAAGCTCAGATTGATCACATTGCCGGGATGCAGCCTGGAGAGGCCGTTGTGTATCTACAGCATGAAGGCACTCCTAAGAATGTGAAGATGTTCCAACTTGACCGATTCGTTGTGGGGGGAATATCAAAAGAACCTGTAAGCGATAAAGCAGTAGCGGAACATATGGAGAAGATAGGCAAGGACCATCCAGAGCTAATAGATGCTGTAGAAATTTCTGATGAATATGACACTCAACCAGAACCAACGAAGAACGAACCTAAGATTGAACCAAGTAGGGATGACAAAGAACCAATGGAAAAACTCCTAGAGAGGTTTCCGCAAAAGCTCCAGAACCGAATAGCTGAGGCTGTTACACATCCAACTTTCGAGAAATTCTGGGAAGAGTGTCTGGAGAAGGAAGATGTCAACACACTGACGAGTCTGATATACAAGATCTCAGAGAAGAGTGGAGATGGGAGCTATTATTCTCACATGATAGTCCTATATTATCTAGTTGAGGAGTATGGTTGTGTGGATAATCAACATGTCTTTGAAGGAATTGTTCAGATAATTGATGGAGAAGCTGTTAGATGACCAGAGAGGGAAGGGAGTACGGTCGTCGAAAGAGAGAAGGCACTGATGAGGAAACAGACCGGATAGTGCGCGAAACCATAGATGAAATGCGAAAAGAGATGGAGGAAATGGAGAACCCTGAACAAAGGGAACTCCCCGAACAGACCTATTGTCCCGAGAAGGTTGTGCGAGAGGCTATAGATGAAGTAGTAAGAGAAACAGCAGAACGACAAAGACTCAAAGAGCAGCAAGAGTCGGAAAAGGAAGAACCCAAAGAAACGAAAGAAAAAGTGAAGGAAATCCCAGAAGAATGGGATGTTGACCGCTGTGTGAGAGAAACTATTCAAGAAATCGAGATAGAACGGGAGAGATTGCACGAAGAACGCGAAAAAGCAGAGATGGAGAAAGAGGAACAGCGCGATGCATCCCGTGAAGTGAGAAAGGAAACCGCAGAAAAGGATAATCTCGAGGACTATGAGGAAGAGATCAAGAAAGGGTTTGAGAAACACGGAATTGATCCAGAGGATCTGGAGGAGCGCTGGAGAAAGAAGTTCGAGGAGGAAGTCAAGAAAGAACTAGGGGAAGAGAGAGAATCAAAGAAAGAAACTGAAGGAAAAGAGGATGATGAATCTGCGGGAAGTGAGAGAGCTGTAGAAGGTCGTTATTACTATGATGATGGAAGTGGACAGGTCTACGAGGTGCAGATGGACTCCAAAGAGAGTTCTGGTTCTGAAACTGAATCCAAAACTGAAGTAGAAGATGTTCAAGAAGAACCACCAACTAAACAACATGAGAATACAGAATCGAAGAAATCCTCTGGTGAGATTGAACCAGAGAAAGTGACACCCACACAAGAAACCGAGGATGTTGTAGAAGAGAAATCGAGGAAAGAAGTAAGACCTGAACAGGAAGAAATCCCCAGGGTAGAAAATAAAGAAATCAAACAAGAGAAGAAGGAAACGACCAAGGAATCAGTTGAAACGCCTTCAGAAGAACACGACGAACACACCCCAGAAACTAGCCAAACTCCGGAAAAAGGCAGAGAAGAGCCAAGTTCCTCTCCCGAAACCAACACGAAACGAAAACAAGAAGGTACAGAGTCCGAAGAATCACAGGATACCGAAGAGAATATAGAAGAAAATAGTGAGTCGAGAGAGAAGGAGATTTGGACCGAATATGAGGTGAAATATGGCTCTCTGGAGGATGAGAACTATAAGAGAGCACTCCGCGAGATCAAGGATTTACTCCCAGAAGAGGAGCAAGAGAAATTCAATGAATCCGTCAGAGAAAAAGTACAGACAGTGGAGGACTTTAAAGAACTAGCAAGAAAACACGGGCTTGATGAAATCCTTGAAGATGAAGAAGTAATGGAGGAGATTCGAAACTATCTGAAAGTCAGACGTACTCTGGAACAAGAATCTGACACTGACATTGAAAAATTAGCAGAAGAGATGGAGATTGATGCAGAGTTGGCTGAAGAATGGAGTAGAGGGGAATCAGAGCCATACTCTCTCAAGAAGCTGCTGAATCTTGAGGCCTACCATATGTTGGACGAAATAATCAGGAACTATCGGGAGCAGATCTTCCCTGAATCCAAAGACGATTTGGAGAGTATTCTTGAATCAGACTCCGAACACAAAGCAGACACATTCTTCGAACTAGAACGAGATGATGCTATTGCCTACGTTGAGATTATGGCAATGCGACGACGAGGTGAAATTGAGAGGAGAATTCGGAATGGTCGCGAGGTCTATAGTCGCAAACAAATTATGGAGTTGAGTAAGAAATATGATATATCTGTGCAGGAGATCATCTCGTGGCTTCGAGGAGAGCAAGTTCACCCATTAGTTAGGAAAATTAGCTCAAAGAAACAAAATCAAGCAAAGACCACTTTCAAAGCAGATAGGCAAATTGAATCAAAGACCCGTACTCAATTAGAAACAGCCTATTCCAGTCTCTATTACTATTTTCGTGATGGAAAATTATTCGAAGAATACATCAATGATGTGGAGAGGATCTTAGGGCTTCCGCAAGAAAATCGAAAAGAATTAGTGAAGACTCTTCAGGAATTTGCACCTCAACTATTCATAGAACCAGTATATGACGCCTGTATTAATTATGGACTCAAACGTATCCGCGGCGATTTCATCGCTCTGATGAATAGTATTTCTGGAAAAAACCTATCCAATCTTGATGGCAAAATATCAAAGCTGACTAAGCCAAGTGGAAGAGGAGGGATTAAAAATCCGAGATTTCCAGAGGGTGAAAAATTTGAAGTAGCTCTAGCCCGACTTACAGCAATAGCAGTGAGTGATTGTCATCTTAAACCAAATGGAACCTTGGAATATGCAGAATCTGAAATAAGCAGAATCAAGATAGTTGAGAGAGATTTGCAGGTGTGGGGAGATATCACGCTAAATCCCAAGAAGCGGGATAATGAAAATCTGTACCTCTCGTACTTCCCTACCCCATTAGGAGTAATGTTAATGCATTTTGGTATTCCTTCAGGTGACAAATCTGTCCAAAATCTAGGACTTTTTCCTGCATTCAATGGATTTTCAGTGAGAGCAAAATGTGCGTTGATGGAAGATTTGATCCCTCAAGATGGAACTATAAGTGGAAAGAAAGTGCAGTGGACCCATACGAATGTTCTTGATGCTGCTGACAAAGCTGAAACCTATGGAATCAGACCGAAAGTCGAGAAACGGGAGATTGATTTTATTAAAAATTATGGAAAAAGGGAAAAACAAAGTTGGGTGCTCAATTATGGTACATTAAAAGAACTGAGAAACTCGAAATCTGATAAGATTAGAAACATTGCACGATTCTTGTGGAAGTGTGTACATGATAATCCCAATAGACTAATTCTTGATCAAATTGAAGTTGTGAAGAGTCTAGGAATTAGATATCAAAGAAAACCATATGCGATTCGCTATCATAAAAGAACTCGTCGCGTTTCTGTTGCTTGGACTGCTGAGCCTGTAACAATACTCGAATCGATAAAATTGGGAATGATTGCACCTCCCAATGATGTGGTCAAAAAGAAGATTGTGAAGGAAATTATAAAGAATCATCCGAAATATGTTGAGGAGGCAATTAGTCATTTGGGTAGTCACGAAGTTGAAGTAGACAAATGGTGGGAAGATGAATAATGAACACAACTGAAGCTATCACTGTTCTCATTGAATTACTGGATATTGAGGAAACAAAACAGATACCTCTGAGAAGGTTAGTGCCTAAGCTTCAAACTCACTTGGACACTAGTACAGACGCAAGTACGATTATTGAATATGCGTTGGACAATTGGATTGTCGACAAGATTCTTGACTATGATGATAGCTCTGAAGAATCAATAGGAAGACCCGTGTGGTTCATCCGCCTCCTGAGTGAAAAAGATACTGAAACCCTCCGTAATCTTTCTGATGCGAATAAGGCTTTCTTGAAGATGCTTCGTAATTCAAATGAAGAAGAGAATCGTGGCGCGATTCGTGCAGATGATGTTCTGAGAGCATTGAGAGAAGAGGGATATGAAATAGAATTTACCCCAAATATTCCAAGCAAAACAGATGAATGTTACAGATTTGATAATGATGAATCTACCCTTTTCTGTTATCTGATCCCAGAGGATGAAAAAACTGAGGAATATCTAGCAGGACTGAGAGAACTTGATGAAAAGAACCGCAGGCGATTGGGTCGTATGGGGTATTGAATCATCTATGATACTGATGAGTGTAATAAAATTAACCATTGTTAATATGGCGCCGCCGGTAGGGTTTTCTATCGACCACGAAATGAAGTCGATCCTCGAACCTACGACCATTCGCCACGCGCCACGAAATGTGATGCGTTACAACTGTCTGGCTCTCAACCAGTGGGTGAGAGATAACAGGCTGTCGCTCTACCAACTGAGCCACGGCGGCTTATTTACGGTGTCGGCCGTGAAAGCAATATTAACGTTGCTGTTTGTCCTTCCTAATCACGTTTCATAGTAATCCAAAGCACGATAACAAGCAGTAGAAATGTTGCTACTTGAAGATAATCAGCAAATATACCAAACCAATCAGTCCCTCCGAAGACACTAGTAAAAATCACTCCAAATATCAGAATAGTTGCATATAGAACGAATTGTAAGTTCCTAAATCTACTATTTCCTATGCTTTTTTGTATCTCAAATTCTTTCTGAAGAAAATCAAGCCCAAAGTCAAGGAAATCATCTTGTTTGTATCTTTTAACAACATCCATCGCCTCAACATGATTTTCAGGACTAGTTATGAAAGTTGTAGGAAATTGTATTTTTTTTACATCTATCAAAGTATCGTTTACAAAACGATCAGCATACAACTTACGATCTATAATCTGCCTCTGGATATGTTGATAGGATTTCACAAGCTTCCCAACTTTGTGTTTAAGTGACATAACGTGGTTTGTAAGTTCCAGTCTTCTTCGCTCAAGATTTCCAGATGGCCCAAATCTATACCATTTCAAACCCTTGGCAAGTTCCTCCTTTATGGATTCCAACTCTTTTAGATAATCAATCTCATCATAGAATGCATCCATAAGAAGCAAATTGTCTTTAACCCACTCTGTCGCAGCTATAGGTAGTGGCATGTAAGGCAAAATAGAAACTGATTGGCAAAGAAGAGCTTTCAAGAATATTCTATCACTCAACTCATAATATTGCTCGTTTGATAGATTCCCTGTCGAATCCCTAGTAGTTTCATACCTTAGTTTGTCTTGAGAATATACCCACATATCCATAATACAGTGAGTCCAAATGAAATCACCCAATTTCTTAGCAAACGCATTTTGTTTGTGTTTTGTCATATCGTTGGAACTAAAATTCCAATTAAGAGTGAATACTCCATTACCGAGACCAACATTTTCTGAGGAAAACACAGTGTCTTTTACATATTCACCAATCTCCTGAAGGTCTTTGACTATTGTCTTAATTTGACTCAGAAGAGAGTCTACTGGGGAGTCTCCATCAGTGGTAACAACTTGATGAAACGAAATCAGAAGAGCACGATAGCCTATAACAACGGTGTATTTTCTACCTTGTTTGTTTAATGTAAACTCACGGATAGAACCAATTTCAATGACTTCTTCTGGAAGATTGAGTTGGTTGACAATGAGTGTTCTATATTGGTCATCTGAAAAGCTTCGAAGTCGTTGTTTGTATTGGATTCTTCTGCTATATGATAATGAAACTCTTACATAATTTCTACTTGACAATGATTTCAATTCCCATATTTTAACAAGTTCATATCAACATGTAATGTGACTGTAGGTTTGGATAACAATCGAACTTGATTCTTCAGAGATAGATAAGAGAAATATATTGCAGTAGTGTTATATCGCATATGATCCCCAGCACCTATCTCCAAATAGCACTCTATTTTAAACAGTGAGAAGCGATGCATAAATCCTTTGTGAGCTTTGTCAAAGTTTATCACAATTTACTATGAATAACAATCAGGGACCGTAGTTGAGTACAGCACCGCTTTATCCGGAATCAAAGACAGAGAATGCAATATATGTTGCATTTGGAACAACACTTGGTCTTGGATTCATGAGATGGTATACTCCTGATATCTTCAGCGATGTTGTTAGTGCCCTAGCAATCGCCCTTTTTCTAGGATCTTTGGTAGGATCCACACTATTCTATATCAAACTAGAAAGAATAGTAGACTGGATAGTAAGAAGATGGATAATGAAGAAATACGGTCGTGAAGTATGTCAATTCTTGGTTTCATCACATCTAGCAATTGAAACTTGGCGAATGAGGGTCACTGGAAATTGGGAGACAGTTGAATCAAAATCCAAGACTATGTTGCTCAGAGTGACTGAGGGACCTGATGTTCACAATGAGATGTGGTCACTGAGAGGGGCGTTCTATTTTGTACTTGCTATCCCGATAATCATCTATGTTGCAGGCATCCAGCTTGATTTCCTGATTCTATCTAGTTCAGTACTCTTCTTAGTCGTAATGATTTCTGTTAGAAATAACCATCGCGACTTCATGACACGCTGTTCTAGAATTGTAATGTTCAGACTCATTCAGGAACTATATTCCGTGTTTCGGGCAAGAGACCCTGGTAAAAGACCAGTACAGAATTGGTTTATCGGAAACTCAAGCTCAAAAGATAATCCACCAATAGAACTAGTTCTTGAAGAACTTGAACTTTTATTAGAAAAACATGATTGGAATGGGTTTATCGAACGATTTTTGTATCTGGAAGAAGAAATTGCCCACTGGTTGAGTAGAAGTGTTCAAGATTTAGACAAATATTACATCGAACAATGGGCGTCCATTTTGGCAGAAAGTGATTTTGATAAGAAACTGCATCTAACAAGTCAGATTATGTATTATCGAGGTATATTGCAGTCAATGATGTCATACAAACTACTTGAGAAATCAACCTATAATCCAAGTAAAAAACTAGAATTACTAATGAAACCAAATGAATCAGATATACCACTAGATCCAACCTTATTCTTTTCAGCTCTTGATGAAATTGGAGTAGAAGAGAAACATAGTGAATCAATAAGACGTGCTTTTCCTGAAATTGCAAAGACATCATACAATCCAAAAATATTGGAAATAATACTCAAATGGATGAAAAACGAAAAGATATGGGAGTTCGAATCTATTATCATCAAATCATGCGAAAGGTTGAATGATCCTCATATTGAATCTGTTATCATGGCTCTGAAAACAAATGGAAAAAACGTTCAATGGCATTCTATTGGTCCAAGACTTGCTAAACGACTTATTAGAATCAAAGAGAAAATTCCAGACAATGTGTTCGTACAAGCATTGAGATCTCAGAATGGCGACACAATAATGGAATTACTAGCAATCTTTGACTATAGGAAACGGGTAATTCGTGATGCATTTATTCAACTAGCAAAGCATTCTGTGAAATTAGTTCGTCAAAGAAATCGTGACTTATTTCTTAGTGAAAACGAAGATCAAGTATCCGATTATCTAATACGTTTGATGAATACAGGTTCACCATTGCAACAATCTGCTGCAAGATTACTATTGGAATTATGTAGTGCAAAAGAAACAGACGAAAAAGGTGAAACAGGAGTGTATTTTAGCTCTTATTGCGAGGAAATAAAAAATCTTCTTGAATTGAGCCCAAAAGAAGTAAGGCTTGTTATGTTGAATGAATCTCTATCTAGCGGTATCAATATTCCATTTGATATAATTCATGAGTTTTTTGATAAAAGTGAGATGAGTCTAGAAGAGAAATCTCTCGCTTGGAAGCTCACTAATAGGTGAAACTCTCAAAAACATCGTGACGATTATCTTAATACCCGGAATTACCTCAGTATTTTGTGGGACTGGAGGAAGACTAGATGGTCTGTCAGATATGTGGCAAGAAGAGTGGTTACTACCCACTATGCGCAGAGCACTTCCGAATGCGTGATGATGGTCTAGTAATCAAATGCAAGGAATGTGGCAAATGGCACCTCAAAGCAGAAGGGTGCTCTGGATGTAAGCATGAAGAACGAGATAGCAGTGAGATCATGTTTGAAAGGGGCCTGTTGGAACAATGGGGAAAGAGCCTCTTTCGAATCTTCAAATTGGGAGAGAAGCATGGTGCAAAGGTCTATGATTTAGACCGATATGAAGGAGTCCTACGAATATCAGGTGAGCTCCGTGAACTCTGGAAAGATTTGGACAACAAAGTAGTCTATATTCCTCAGGAGCAATTGGAAGATTGGTCAGTAGAACTTGATGCTATTGCACAAGATGGGCTTCATTATTCCGATGATAGCTATGATATAGAGAGATATTCCGACATTCTAGGAATTGCAGAAGAAATACATGAACAGGTTCAATCCTACTCGATGGATTTGGATGAAATTCCTGAGCCCGAGTCTGCATTGTCAGATGTTACCTTTGTGAAAGACAGAGAGATTCTTCCAAAGTTACTCAGTATGATTGACAGAGCAGAGAAAACGATCCTTATTGCATCACCGTGGATATGGGGCATCAAAGAACTTGAGGATATACTCACTAAGGTCAAGGAATCTCGTAATGTTTCAATCAGGATACTCACAAGAAGAGCAGATGATGATGTTCACCATGAAGAAACAATAAGAGGATTCCACAAAAGAAGATTCAACATTGAAACTTCAGATTATCTCCATGCAAAACTAGTGATTGTTGATGACAAAGATCTCTATATTGGTTCAGCTAATCTAGTAGAACCTTCAATGAACAGAAACCTTGAGGCGGGCATTTGTACCAATGATCAAAGAACGGTGTCTCAAGCGTTAGCATATTTTGATAATGCATTCTCTGAAGCATTCAATAGGAGATTTGTCAAATAGAATCTTGGAAACAATGTGCAACTACCGGCGGCGCCATTTCTTCTCCTTGTCAGTATGTTAGAAATCCTCATTAGTCTTCAAGCAAGTCCTATAGGTATGGATGTGAAAGAGAATGCGTGATGAGATTGAGAGTTCTAATGTGAAGTATAATGCATTCTATAGGGATGACAGATGCAAGGAACTAGAAGAAATTCTCAGAGAGGATTCAAAGTTTCGAGAGTATATTGTAGAACGTGAACACTTTGGTGATGAGGACTTAGACACTGATCCATACATAATCAAGGATGCAGAGGGGAAAGAGGTCTTCATGCTTGAAAAATGGCAGATAGATGCCTTGAATCCGTCTGAACTTCTATCATACCTGAATGTTGAACAAAAGAGGACTCCTTGTGTTGATTGGTTTGAACGTGCTGCATTCAATCTATTTGTAGTAAGCTTTTTCGTAGGAATAATGTTCTCAATCGTTTCATTCGCCTTCTACCTTGACGTAAACTATCTTAAGCTAATGGGGGGTATCCATATAGTAGCCTATTCAATTATGATTGGTTCAGCTATTCTTTATTTTTTGAAACACAAGAAATCGAACTTGAAGAAACGTGAGATTGATCTGAAGGAAGCAGAGAGTAACCCTTCATTCCTCGAAGCATTACAAAAAATTGCAACAGTACCTAAATCAGCCTATGATTTTGTATACAATGAGGAGCATAATGAACGAGTGGAGTATATCGAAACTGCAATGGCAGGAACTAACTCGTAAGCTACCGGCGGCGCCACTTCTTCTTTCACTTCTATTCTGAGGATTCTAGTACAATACGCAGTGCGTCAACGAATTTCTCCTCCAAACTTCCTCTTCTGCCGAAATAAAGTACTGCGTTAGCTGTTACTTGACATGTTTTTGTATCTGTATCGTACTCGATAGCACAAGAGAAAGAAACTTGGCCAACAAGCCAAGCACTGAATGATAGAATTTGCTGGTCACAATTCCAAGCTTTGGCCAGTGTGTATTTCAAACGAGAAGTACGCCGCGGTTTTGTCTTCTCCCATGCATCGGGTAACAACTCGTGATGATTTCTAATTCTATCTGCTTCAACTCCCTGAATAATGAAAGTAATCAAACGTACAATCCTCCAATGATATCTGGGTACTGAGAAAGAATAAACTCTTCGAAAGTGAAGCCTACCGGCGGCGCCACTTCTTCTAGTGGTTCTTGACAAGCATTCATCAAGCATATGTTAAAGCTCAATTGGCTCGCAGATATGTTCCTTCCTTCTTGCGGAACGCCCACACTCACCGCATATCCACTTTGCTCCTTTCGCACGGACTTTCATTTCCTCTATGTCTTTCTCCTCTGCAAGGTCACACATAGTCATTTTATCACGGCTCATGAATTCACCTCTATAGTACATCTGAGTCTGGTGTTTCTGAATTACCTAAAAGGATTGAGCTAAGTCCAATTTTTAATCCCAATATCGTTTCGCCACTTAATTATAGTTAATTATTTTTAACATCCCTGATGACATGACCCCACGAATTGTATCAGATTAGGTTAGTAATGGGTCGTTAATTTCGTTTCTATGACTCTTTTCCCCATAAGCACAATCCAATTGTATTGCTAGCACAATTGCAAGAATCCAAAGAAGATAGCCAAAAAATGTAAGTAAATTGGGTACAAATGGATCAAGTCCCACAACATCTATACTATATTTTGTTTCTACAGTAAATTCTAGATCTATGTCTGTATCGCTCCTCTGGAATATCAGAGTGAAAGAGTCATTATCCTGTATTGCAGGTGAAAACCACCAGGACTCTTCATCTTCAACTTTTCCAAGAGTGATATTCTCTTCAGACACCTCTGGTGCGACAACTGTGATAGGATAAGCATTTGTGCTGAGGTTATAGATTCTGAATGAAGTTCCGAATACTACTTCAGGATTGACATCAGCGAGTTCAAGTGATAACGAGGAGCATGATTCATTTAATGTGAAAAAGTATTTCTCGTGTAACACTTGTGTTGTACGCATAGATAAGAAATCACCATGTAGATTTCCATGTATTAGTGGGAAGCTGCAAGCTACTGCAAGAGTCAAGAGAATGATGATCGAAGCGGGACCTCTACCAAACTTCCATTGAGATTTCCCGCGAAGTCCAATCAACGTTATTTTTCCCAAATTATAGAATGAGTAAATGAAGGCAGGTACTGATATTGTAAACATTGCTATCAAATGCCAAGGAAATACTATACTGAATGTTGGAGGGGGAATTGTTTTCCAATATTTTAGGGTGATGTTAACACTGGCATCTGATTGTAATCGTACCACTTGAAGCCAGAAGTCACCAGATTGTTCCCGTACTGCAATCATTGAAAATCCAGATACCGATGATACATTTGTAACATTGAGAAGGATCCCACTTTCATCAAGAACAGATAATGCGACTGGAGTATCATTGGTATCCAGACTGGTTATCTCCATCCAGATTGCATCGTAAGTTGCATTGTAACGAAAGACGGGAGTATCTTCAGATAGAGTTGCATTGAATTCAGAGGGAAATGAAGGGCCAAAACCGGGACCATAATGAGGGCTAGGAGGGTAAGAAGAGAGATACACAAAACAATACAGACTCAGAAGAAGAAGAAGAGTTTGAAATGTAACTATTGGGTATGATTGACTCCTGACCATGCGATTGTCCCCACATGAAATAAAGGTGACTGAGCTTCAATAGTGTTTGTTTTCAGCAGCAATGCTACCGGCGGCGCCACTTCTTCTGAATTTTTTTACCTGAAGTCAACATTACTACATCGAATCGTCTTCATTTCAAATTCATCAACAATCGCACTCATCTCTAAATCAGATGGTTGCTTCTCAAATCGAGTAGCTGCATTGAGTATCTTCGGTAGTAGTCGAATATCCCCCGCAGTGATCACAAAACTTTCTGAAAGCCCTAATGACCAATGCACTGCCCTCTCAATGCTGTCTTGAGCTACTAATGGTTCATAAAAATACGTGTTATGAGTTTGGGGGCTCGTTCCCCACGGTCTCCTTACAATGGACTTGATAGTTTGTATTGCAATATTGCGTTTGTTGCACAAATCAACTAGCTCGTTGAAATCAGCTGCATATCGAGGTCTCTGCATCTGTAAATAATTGTGAGGGAGTAAGACTGAATCAAAATCGAATCGGTCTAGGCTTTGCAAGTGCATTGCTGGCACCTTATGGCCGTGACCTGTTATACCTAGAAATCGTACCAGTCCCTTCTCACGAGCTTCAATGAAAGCCTCCAATGCACCTCCAGGTCCCATTACCTTCTCCCAGCTTACCGGGTTGGTTAGACCATGCATCTGCCAGAGGTCGATTTGATCGACTTTCAATCTACTAAGGGAGCGTTGAAGATCCTTCCATGCACCATCGTACGAACGACTACGTGACTTGGTTGCTAGGAAGAAATCATCACGATGTTCCTTCATCCATGGTCCAATACACTCCTCAGCATTTCCATACATGGCCGCTGTATCAATATGATTGATACCATATTCAAGCAACAAATCAAGGATATGATCAGCCTCAGTTTGTGTTGCTTTACTCAATGCATAGGATCCAAAAATAACACGTGTGCTTGTATGTCCTGTACGACCAAAATGTTGTTTGGGAATCATCTGTCACTACCTCAATAAAATAGGGAGAACCACAATATTGAATCTATACATCCATTGATATTGTTCTTTCACTCATAGCAGCCGAGTATTAAGAAGTGCTTGAATCTTCAGTCACCAGTCGGCTTCACGGTTTTTCCTTCGACCATGAGAATTGAGGTACGTTGAGGGGCTCGAGTACGGTGTGAAACCCCTTTTGGAACCATAAACCCTTGACCAGGTTGTATGTCAAAGGTCTTCTCTTCAAGATCGATATGTAACAATCCATCAATCACATAGAAGAACTCGTCTTCATTATCATGGGTGTGCCAGTGAAACTCACCGTGAATGACTCCAAGCCTAACCACACAATCATTTACTTCGGATAGAGAAAAATTCTGCCAAGTTTTGTTACTCTCTTCTATTAGATTTGGAATATCTATGAGTTCCAAAGGACCGTGCTTCATGTCAAGATTGATTGAGTATTTATCGTCATCAGTCATATTGGATAACTCCAACCATGTGTCTACTTATTTCGAAGACCCCAGATTCTTGATCCGTATTTAGCAAGTAGAAGAACTGACACAAGAGCAATTATTCCGATATAGATTAGGGTGTTCAATGACTCACCAATGAATACGACCTGATGGGTTGCAGAGTGAACTTCTCCCACATTATCGACTCCAATGAGTGTGATATTGGTCGCTCCACCTTCATAATTGCCTGTGTTGAATTGCCAGCTGATGCTATTTCCTGTAACAAAATGGACTTCGACTTCATTGAAGTAGACTGTTAGATTCTGAATAGTATCGGACCCACTCCCATGCAGAGTGAAAGTGCCACTGATTAAACTACCAAAACCTATGCCTACATTTCGATTAACACTGAAAGTTAACGTATCTTGTCCAGCCACATTAAGAGAAAGACTGGATACCAAACCTAATGTAACAAAGAGGATGCAGAGAATTCGTAGAGTTTTGTGTGGATTAGATCGTGTATGCAACATTGCCATGGATACCTCGTGACTATCTCAGACAATGTAAGTAAAAACCTCTCGGTCAAATGAAGCTCAATTATTATTCTTTAACAGGAATCCTTGATATCTTGTACACAACTTGGTGTTTGTAATCGGGACATCCAGTCGTCATGAAATCACTACCATCCCCTTCATCAGAGAAACTTCCTCCTGAGAGCATGACCATTATCCAAGGATAAAGGACATAGAATGAACTTGGACACATCTTTCCTCGATCTTCTGGGTAGTTGTATGCATCACCAACTTTCTGATTCAGTGAACAGTTACCTGTTCCCAGAATATCGATTACTTCAATTTTCACCTTGTATTTCGTCATAACAAACACTGTTCAATACGTAGCTGATGATGTATTAGAA
Source organism: Candidatus Thorarchaeota archaeon (assembly GCA_016840385.1). Next base: position 18,334 of record JAEOSL010000039.1, read on the forward strand.
GGAATGCACCAACGCAAGAGCCTAGACACATAATACTGAAAACGGATGAGAACGAGTTCCAGTCATGGCACCCAATGATGTTTCAATGACCGTATGGTGCACTCTAATTCCTCCAGATGAGATGGACAAGTTCTCAGAATACGAGGATGATCTGCGAAGTGTGAGTGCAGCCTATGAAGACTGGTTAGTTTCAATGAGAGGAAAAACGATTATTGGTGTTGATGTTGGAATTTTACTTGATAGAATACGTATCCTCATGATAAACATTGGAATTGCATGTGCCATGAATAGAACCCTTGCAGAAGAAGTACAGTCCGTTGTTTCAGCTCATCTTAGAATACGCGCGCTTGGGATTGTAGGTGAACTCAAAGCAGATTCCAATGAGAAAGCTGCAGTCAAGGAAACCCTTGCGGTCTTCTTTAAAGACCTGAAATTTACGCGAGATATATTCCCTGAAGAGGATGTGATGGGTGTAATCCCAGTAAAAGTATCTCTGGAAGCAGGGTCATCCAAAGGGTGTCTTGGTAAGCTCATTGGTTCTAAATCCAAGAAGGTTAGCGTAGATAAAGAGAGTACATTACAAGCAGCATTGTTAGAAAGTTCTAATGTATTGAAGAAAATCTACTTGCGATTGCTCAGTCCTGACCCGTGGGGTATATACTAAGCAACTACTCAAGGTTTACGGATGATTACATTGTCCTGCTTCAAGTAGGAAATTTCAGATTTCTTTACTACTCGCCAATCAGTCTGGTGAAGTGTGACCTTCATCCCATTCTTCAAAATCTCCAGTTCTATGAAACTTGCATCATCGCGACCTCCCCATCCTCCTGTCGCTCCAGAAATCGTACCAGGATTGAGGAATAGCCTATCTTTGTATAAATCGATAGCTGCCTTGTGTGTATGACCATGAACCGCTACATCTCCTTCAATCTGCATCAAAATCTCCCATAGTTGCTCGATATTTCCACGGGGGCGAACTTGTGTGCCATGAAGAAGAAGGAGGTTGAAATCATCAAGTTGTATTTGTTCATGGAAATTGTATTTGCTACCATAGTCCATATTTCCAACTACGATGAAACTTCTTGGTAGAGGAGGTAAAGCATTTCTGAAATCGGACTCTCGAACGAGGTCTCCTGTAATCAGAGCCAAATCATACTCCGTATCTTTGATGTGCTGGAAGAATTCCTTTGGAATTGAATCCCTTCGAGACGGAATATGGGTGTCCCCCAAGACAAGCACTCTATAGGTCATTATTCTCTTAGTCTATTGAGGTTCTCAAGTATCTTTTCATAGACAGCCTTCTTTGGACCCTTGGTTAGCTTTGATAGTCTTTCAACAATCAGTTCAGGAGTGCTTCTAGCAAGCGCACCGAAACGAGGAGTTCTGTCTACAACAAGATCAAGATTCTCATCTAGGCCTCGCGCTTCGATACCATCTATTCGAAGAGGTACTGATGTGACTTCTTGAATCTCTCTAGCCAAGTGGCTACAGATTACAGTTGAAGTACGCGGATCGCTTTGAAGAATCTCAATAAGACCAGCGATGACATTAGCTGCACTTCCAGGTTCTGTAATGGCTTCAACTTCATCGAATAGAACCAATTTTGATTTCTCTGAAACTACAATCTCAGCAAACTGCTTGAGGGTGGTTTCAAATGCTCCTGCACTAACCATTCCCCGGCTCTTGTAGAAGAAGTATAATTCTTCAAATGCGGGAACATAGGCCTGCTTTGCAGGAACTGGAAAACCAGATTGAGCCATTGTTATAACCTGTGCTAGTGTTTGGATTATAGTAGTCTTTCCACCTGAATTTGCCCCTGAGAGCAAGGCACAGTTCTCACCATTAGTACCATCAGGTTGGAATGGAGTCTTTCCAATGCAATAATCGATTGGTTGAACCTTCCCGTGTTTTCCCTTTAGATGACTCTGCATGAGAAAGATATTGATGGCACCTTGTACACCAACGCCAGTGTATTCCATCGATATTTTGGGTGTTTCAAGCTTATAATCACGAGAGAATAGACCAACACCGAGGAATAAATCGAATTCAAGCAGAGTTTGAACTGCTTTCATGACGATTTCCCGTAAACTATCCAAGTCATTTGCAATCTTTTTGATTAGACTGAATTGTTTGTCTGCAAAGAGGCGTCGCAGTTTATCTTCCAAGTCATTGATTTGTGTAGAAACCATTTTGGCAGGAAGTGAAATCTCTTCGCTGATGACTCCAGTAACCCAATCTGACTCTCGGGGAGTGAGACCAAGCATCTCTGAAAGTTTGTCTTCTGCTTCTTGAATTGTAGAAGTGAAGGTTTCAACAACCTCTGCAGGGAGCATGTTCCTTAGGGCACCACTTTCTGCGCCATCCATATCTGCAGACTGGAGGATTGTGATAATCTGTTGACCACCAAGAGTGATGTGGCTTTTAGAGATTCGAGTAGTAATTTCTTCATTCAGCCAAGATTCTGTTTCCGCAATTGCGGTTGGAAATACTTTCACCGCTTTTCTATATCGATCTATTTCAGGATCGATTCCTTGAGCAAGGTCGCCATTCTCATCCAGGTTTTGAAGAATTTCTCCGACTTTGCTGAGACCTTCGAAATCAAGCCCTGTGGTGAATTCCGTCATTGACTCATTTGACGGCAAGCTACTGAATATCTCTGCAAGCTTGCATGATGCATCAATTACACGATAATTTCTTGCATAGAAGTTTACAGTTCGTTCTGGCAATATGTCTTCGAATGTCCAGTCTTTACCAAGCATCTCAACATTGTCTAACATATCCATAGACTCATCAAAAGCACCAAAGGGTGAAATGAAGAGTACAAGGTCATAACCTTGAGCATAGTCGACTCCACTTTCTCCTTCAGAGAGAACATAGACAGGGCACCACTTATCGATACCTTCTGTTATTAGCTTGTCAAAGACCTTGGCATCGTTTGTGATTACAACACGACCTTCGATTCGACGGGGTTTTGCCCTTCTATAGAGACCTCGAACCTGTGTTAGTAATCTCTTCAGTGTTTCACGTTGATCAGAACTCAATCCGTGAGCCATTGAAGCTGCATCTGCAAAATACTTCTGACGCTCAAGGATTGTATCCATTTTCTCTGGTGGCAGAGGGAAATAGAGGAATAGTTTGTCTTTTGCATAGGTTGTGTTTGTATAACCCTGCATTATCTCCAAAACGCTCTCGTAGATTTTACGAATATCACTACTACGGAGTAACATATTCGAGCTGACGCCAAACTGCTGTTCGAAGGCTCCTTTCACGATATTGACAGCTTGCCTGGAACCAATTCCAGGAACTGCAGCTACCAAGTCAACTCGTGAATCTTGTATAACCTTCAGTGCAATAGCTTCAGTACCAAAATGGTCTACTAATGCTTTCCTAACTTTTTCTCCGATACCGGGTATCTGTGAGAGACTCTCTATCGCCAAATCTTGGTCCCCCGATTCTTGACTGAATCTCTTGCGAATATTACTGCTCTCCTTAAAGTCTTGACTCTCTGACTCAGTGAGATATGATGATCGTGCCATGATATACTGCTCCCGTATACCATTAGATATTGGAGTAGCATATTTGAAGTACTCATATTTTTGAAAAATCTCATTCAGTAGCAGAGGATTGTAATTCAGTTTCTGAATCTATATGAACTGTTAATTGGATATTACTTGCTTGTTCTTTCAGATCGTTTTCAATTTGATCAATAATATCATGAGCCATTCTAACACTCATTGAATCTTGAACTGTTAGATGAACTTCAGCTAGTACAAGATTACCCTGTCTGCGACTCTTTAGGTCATGGAATTCGATAAATTCCGAGTGATGCTTATCCAGAATAGAAAGAATTGTTTTTTCCTCTTCCTCACAAGATTGATCCATCAAACGTCTCACTGACCGTAGTATCAATCCCAGACCCATTCGTGTTATCAATATGGCAACTACAAATGCAAGGAGTGCATCCATAATATACCATCCAGTTATTTGTACAATAACAAGGCCAATCCAAATACCTAAGGTCGAAATTACGTCCGATAGCAGATGTTTTGCATCACCTTCCAACGCCATTGACCCACTCGATTTTGCTGTTCGTGTTAACAATATAGATATCCCAGCATTGATTCCTGTAGCTACAACAGATATCGCAATACCGAGATTTAGCTCAAGAAGCTCCGATGAAACAAAAAGTCTCCCTGCTGCAGCATTAACAATAAGGATGGCAGCAACTATTATGAGAATTCCTTCGAATGCACTGGATATATCCTCAACTTTTTGATGCCCGTAATTGTGTGTATCATCTGCTGGTTTTTCTGAGATATAGATTGAAAAGAGCATCATCCCTGAAGCAAAAATATTAACTATCGATTCAAGAGCGTCTGATAGCAATGCAACTGAATTTGAAATATAAAATGCAATGAACTTGATACTAAAGACGACCAAGCCACCAATTATGGCGATTAGGGCTGCAGTGTTCTTTTTCATTCTGATGCATCGTTTTAGAATTTAGACCTCCTTTTAGAGATTCTTACATATGCATGTTGATAATTTATCTAATCACGAGTTTGTTATCCAATACTAAATCTCTAGTAACCACGATTCGGATCTATAATATTTAGTGGAGTTTCTCCTTGGATAAATCGTAGTATATTTTCGCCTGCAAACTGAAAATACTCACGTTCTGTGTTCTCTGAATACCCTGCCCTATGAGGCGAGGCTACCAGATTATCTAGTTCTTGAAATGGCATATCACTTGGTGGATCACCTTTTCCGCGCCATTTCTTGGGATATCGCCACCACACATCCAACCCAGCTCCTCGAATCTTATTCTCATGTAGAGCATCAAACAGAGCTTTTTCTTCAACAATTGGTCCTCGAGAGATATTCACAAGAATCGAGTTAGGTTTCATCCATGAAATGAAATCTTCATTGACAAGTCCTTCTGAATCGGGTGTATGAGGTAATGATAGAATAACAAAGTCTGCTTCTTCAACAAGCGGTTTCACATCATCAATCTTGACGAGTTCTTCTGCTAAATCAGCATGCCTGGAGTTCCCGCTTCGAGTGGCCGCATGGATTGTTACATTGAATCCTTTCAGTCGCTTTGCTATTTCGGATCCAATATTACCGAGTCCAAGGATTAGACATGTTTTGTTTCGTATCTCGATATTAGAACTAGGTCCTCCAAAAGCAAACTTCCAGTCGCCTTTTCGGAGTTCTCTATCGTTCGGAATGATATTTTTTGCAACTGCAAAGAGGAGTGTGATTGCATGTTCGGCAACTTCTGCTGCATTGATGTGAGAATTGCAGACGATTAAATCATCTTTCTTTTGTATTGCTGAAAAATCGATATTCTCAACTCCAGCAGCGAAGGTTTGTATCATCTTCAGTCTGGTGGTGGACTCTAGGAGCTCTGTAGGAACCCTATTTGAGGCAATAATGTCAACATCTCGCCCCTCTTCCAATATGGATTCCATTGCTGCATGTGAGATGATTACTTCTGCAGCATCTCCAAGAATATCTTGAAGTACTTTAGCATACTCGTGGTTTGATGCGACTAAGACCTTCATTCTTATCCCACAACCAAGGGCCTATTGAACCGTTGGGTTGATAGCAGCTGCTGAAATCTTGCCCAAAGTTGAACGCTCCCTAGATGTTCACTTGATGAACCTAATAGGCCCTTAAATACTCGGGCACAAGAGGGAAGTATGAGGTTGAACTGACACTTTAACTGACCTCACAGAGTCATTTCCAGTGCCGTTTCTGGAAGCACTTCACTCTGGTGTCCAAGTTTGTGCAACTTACAATGAACGGTATATGATTAGTAAGACCGTGCAATGTAGACAACTTCAGTGGCAACCTTTCCACAGACTACACAGACACCTTCAGGTTTATCTTCCACATCGATTCGTGTACCACGAACTTCACCACCAGTACGATCTTTGATCTCCTCATCACAGGGGAGACCTTCCATCTCGGTGGTGCAGAATGGAATTCGAGCAATCTTACCTTTGTCCAATGCATCTTCAATGGTACCAAAGCTATCGGCATCAACAACAAGTCCATCGAATTTGGATTCAGCTTCCTCTCTGAGGTTCTTATCGATGTCTTTTCCAATACCTGTGACTTTTTTCTTCAGATCTGCAACATCAATAATTTCCCTTTCCATCGAATCTCTTCGGAAAAGAACAGCTTTGCTAGCCTTGAGATCACGAGGTCCTACTTCGACTCTGATAGGAACTCCCTTCATTTCCCAGTAGTTGAATTTCCAACCAGGAGTACCATCACGTTTGTCTAGATGCACTCGGAATCCAGCCTTTCTAAGGGTCTTTTGAATATCTTCAGCATATTTGAGAACCGTATCAGCATCGTCTCCTCTGAATATTGGAATTACTACAACTTGATAGGGAGCAATCTTGAAGGGCAATCTGAGACCTTTGTTATCACCGTGGATTGAAATCAGAGCACCAAAGATGCGAGAGATTGCAGGACCATAACAGGTCTGCCATGCATACACGGACTCATTGTTCTCATTCAGGTATTTGATATCAAATGCTCGAGAAAAGTTGTCCCCAAGGTCATGAGTTGAAGGAAGTTGGATGACCTTACCATCGGGCATGAGTGTATCAGCCGCATAGGTATTCAATCCACCGGGGAACTTGTCCCATTGAGTTCTACGAAAGACCATAACTGGGATACCAAAGTTCTCAGTTACAACTTCTTGTGTAGTTTCAAGGTCTTCCTGGACCTGTGCCTTGACCTCATCATGAGTGGTATAGACGTTGTGGCTCTCAATCCAAAGGAACTCTCTTCCTCGTAAGAAAGGTCGAGTGCTCTTAACCTCCGACCGAAAGACCGAACAACGTTGGTAAAGTTTCATGGGGAGGTCTCTCCAGCTCCTGACCCAGAGTGAATACATTGGATAGATAGCAGTTTCACTTGTTGGTCTGAGAGCCAATCTTTCCTCAAGTTTTGTACCCTCGCCAACCTCCTCAATCCAAAACACTTGAGGTACGAAGCCATCAACGTGTTGAGCTTCCTTTGTCAGGTTGCTCTCAGGAATAACAGTAGGGAATAGCATAGGCAAGTGATCCTTACGTTGGAGAACATCCTCTAGGATGTCAAACATGTTATTCATAGTCATGAAACTCCATGGAGGGAATGGTGTGAAGCCCTTTACGCCGTATCTAATGTCGGCAAGCTCAGCTACTTTGCATATTTCACCAAACCAATCAGGAAAATTCTTCTCCTTATCGATGTCAAATATGGTACTTCTTGGTCCTTTTTTATCACTGCTCATGATATTGTCCTCTGTTCTGGTTGAATTTTATGGAATTGACTAGGATATAGAATTAGTTGTTCATTGATTGTGCGGAACGCGTTCACCTAGCATATACGTTCACCGAGTCTTTTGTCCTTCTAGATATTATATAAACACTACCATGAAAGGTTAGAATGCATCTATCGTTTGGTCTTAGTTTCACCAATCTCTTGAACTCGAACATCAAGCTTGTATTTCTTAATCAGCTTGACAACACCCGAAGGTACAAGTTTTTCCCATTCACCATTATTCCAGCGAATGAGATCGCGAACGTGGCTGCCACTATAGGTGGATCGCTCTAGCAGTTTAGTTGAATCCGTTTTTATACCACTATCTTCAAGGAGTTTCTTTACTAACGGATTGTGACTGTATGCTTTGTCAAAATAGGGAGCAAAGGAACGCATATGAGCTATCCATAGGGGATGGATATTGATATCGGATAATGGAATAACGGTGATTCGCTCTAGTGGAAGCTTCTCATCAATCAACGCTTGTTTGATGAACATCACCCGTTCCCCACCAGTAAAGGGATTATCTGGAGTATGTGAGTATTGAGCGCTGCCTACAATCATAATGATATCCTCATCCTTTGCTAGAATCTGCTTCATTGTGTGGATGTGGCCTTTGTGAATCGGCTGAAAGCGCCCGATGAATAATGACTTCATTGTGACCGGTTCATTTGTTGGTTTAACATATCAAATAAGGATTCGGATGGTAACCAAGTTCATAACATCGCTATTGGTTTGTGCTGATAGGTGTCAAGATTGATAGAGATTGATGGTTCCTATGGTGAAGGTGGCGGTCAGATACTTCGAACGTCTATATCCTTAGCAGCTTTGACCATGAAACCTGTTCGAATTTCCAAGATTCGCGCAGGGAGACCAAAACCAGGTCTCAAAAGACAGCACTTGTCAGGAATACAACTCACGGGAGAGTTAGTTGATGCTTCAATTGAAGGTCTGGAAGTGGGTAGTACTGAGGTTTCATTCATTCCAAAACAACGTAGAGGGGGTTCATTTAGAGTTGACATCGGTACTGCAGGTTCAATCTCTCTTATTCTCCAAGCCGTGCTTCCTCCTGCAGTTCTTGCACCAGACCCTATCACTTTCCAGATTCGAGGGGGTACTGACGTGAAATGGAGTCCTCCAGTCGACTATCTACGAAATGTGTTTGTCCCAGTGCTACGTCGTCTAGGATCAGTAGTTGACATAGAACAGAAGAAGAGAGGTCATTACCCCAGAGGTGGTGGCGAGGTTTTCTGCAAAGTTAGCCCAGTCAATGAATTGAATTCACTAGATTTGGTTGATTTTCAGGAACTACATACAATTGAGGGTGTATCTCACTGTGTACGTCTCCCTTCACATGTTGCTGAACGACAGGCATCATCTGCTGAGCAAGTGATTCGAAAGAAGTATGATGTTGATATCAATATTGAAACAGAATCATACTCCAAGAACGATGATTCTCATCTGGGACCCGGTAGTGGAATTGTCCTGTGGGCGGATGATAGTAGTGGAACAAGGTTAGGAGCAAATAGTCTCGGGGATAGAGGTGTACGCGCAGAAGAAGTAGGAATCAAGGCTGCGAAACAACTTGTTAGTGAGGTTTCAGCAGGGAAGGCTATTGATTCACATCTATGTGACATGATTGTTCCCTATCTTGCAATAGCAAAGGGTGACAGTACAATCGGAATATCTGAAGTAACATCCCATCTCACTACTAATTTGTGGACAATTGAGAAGATACTAGGTACTCCAATTCAACTTGAAGGAAATATCGGAGAATCTGGTCTTCTGAAAGTCACTGGGAACTAGCTCTTATCTCGTGGAAGGGAGGCAAGGTAATCATCAACTGATTCCTTCATAGGTTTCAGATCTACCTCGTCCACGGCATCTTTCAACAAAATATCAAGCCCAGTACCTTCAACTGCTACGATTTCATATGCATCAGGAAACTTTGCACGTGCTTTTTCGAGCGATTCTGGTTGAGCGATGTCAATCTTGTTGAGAGCTATCAGGATTGGATTGACGGGAAACATCTTCTGAACCTCGCTCAGCAAGGTAACTTGCTGGTCAAATGTCCATCCACATGCTTCAGATGGATCTATCATGAATATGATTACATTTGCCAGATACTTCAATGCTGTAATGGCTTGTAGTTCGATAGCATTTCTCTCAGCCATAGGTCTATCAAGAATTCCCGGAGTATCTACAATTTGCACACTCTGATTTCCAACCCGTAAATGTCCAATAATAACTCGTCGAGTTGTGAATGGATAATATGCGATTTCAGGCTCTGCAGTAGAAACATTTCTGACCAGTGTTGATTTCCCAACGTTGGGAAAACCTGCGCACACAATTGATGGAATATTAGGTGCAATACCTGGTAATCGGGAGAGTTTCTTTTTAGCTTCGATAATGAAATCAAGATTCTCTGCGGTCATTCGTAGAATCGATGAGATTCTTCCTTTTGCAGCACTACGTGATTTCTTCATCTGACGATGATCATCGGATAATTTGATAGCCTGAATATGTTTTTCTGCAATATCATCAATAGCTGGATTACAGTTATGGACTGCACCTAGAGATTGCTTAAGCTTGTCAGTACCTACGAGGATTTCGGCAAGTTCCAGATAGAAAGGATGTAGACGGTCTATTGAGGGAAATTGTTCAACTGCATCATTCATTTTTGTCTTAATTTGTTTAGTGAATTCCTGAAGCCTTGAAATCTCTCTGATTCTAGTTCGTTCGACTCGCTTCATCCGAAGGGAACTCTTCATACTGAGACGAGTGGATCTATTATGTGCAAATTCGATGATTTCCTCTGCAGTCATGATTGTAGGAATATTTGCATAGGGATTTAGTTGACGCAATTGAATCATCTCGAATTTCTACAAATTGAGACAGTTCGCAAACGTTTTAAAACTAGCAGACGTGACCAAATTATACGAACTCTATTACGGAGGCTAATTTACTATGTCATTTCCTACTGGTGCCACTGTTGTTGGTATAAAATGCACTGATGGTGTTGTTGTCGCAACTGACACGATGATCAGCTGGGGCACAATCGTTCTAAGTGAAAAAGGC
>JAEOSL010000139.1 GCA_016840385.1 Candidatus Thorarchaeota archaeon
ACACCCCATTGGTGCTGTTATCACTACACCCGAAATTGCTGAATCATTCAACACTGGAATGGAGTTCTTCAGTACAACTGGTGGAAATACCGTATCATGTGCGGTGGGTATGGCAGTTCTTGATGTAATTGAGAATCAACAGCTTCAACAACATGCTCTCGAAGTTGGAAACTACATGCTCTCTAAACTTGAATCGTTATCGAGTCGACACACTATCATTGGGGATGTACGAGGTATTGGGCTCTACATCGGAATTGAACTTGTAAGAGATGCACAGAGTCTGGAACCAGCGGAAGATGAAGCAAAGTATATTGTTGAACGGTTGAAAGAAATGGGAATACTTGTGAGTGTAGATGGCCCATTGAATAACGTTCTCAAGATCAAACCACCATTAGTATTCACCAAAGAAAACTCAGACCATTTTGTAGATACCCTAGACAAGATACTGGGAGAAGATCCTGCGATAGTCTAAATGATGTAATAGGAACAGTTTTGTTCTTATGTCTGAATGAGATACGGAGCAATGACAGCGCAAATTCCAGATCAATTCCGATATGAAGGTGAAGCATATTCTCTCGTTGGAATTGACGGTGGACATCTATACGAGGCTCAAGATTTTGGTATCACCACACAGACTGCATCAACTGCATGCTGGCGAGGATACCAGATGTTCTATGATTGCAAGGATAGTAAGCTGATTTTAGACCATATGCATGTTCGAACTAATGAAAAAATCAAAGTCAATGGAGTACTTCCCACGGAGGAAGGAGATGCTGATACTCTTGCATTCTTCAACGCATTTTACGAGAATCTTGGGCTTAAGACGAAATTTACTGGTTGGCTTCTCCTAGCGAAAGACTTCATCTCTGAGATGTATGTTCATATGGGATTTCAAAGCCCTGATGCATATAGAACAGTTCTAGAGATCTATGTAAATGATGGTGATATTACCGAAGTACGTGATGTGTCTGAAAAAATGGAAGAGAGAAGAAAAAGTGGTCAAATGAAACCAGATCAACCCGATTCCATCGAAAGACCTGATGTTGAACAATGGGTGAAGGATAGATTCTCTCTTGACTATGAATCTGAGTAGATGGTGATTTCCATGCTTGAGAAGCCTGATTATTCAAATAGCATTGTGAATCTGACAAGCTCCATTGGGCGTGCATCAGGAGTAACAAGTCCATATTCTCCACTTGAGTTCGACTCACTTAGTTCTCTTGAAGATACAAAGAACATCGTTCTCATGATTGTAGATGGTCTTGGTTACAACTACCTTCGAGAATATGGGGGCGATAGTTTGTTGAAGAAAAACTTGAGGGAATCAATTTCTTCTGTCTACCTTCCATCAACAGGTTCTGCTATCACTTCAATAATGACGGGTCTTGCCCCACAGCAACATGCAGTGACTGGTTGGTTTGTGTATCTGAAAGAGTTTGGACTTTTATCTAGAATCTTACCTTACAGCAATACTATCGATTACAACAACCTTGGAGTAGACATTGCCAATGTTGTTGATGTAAAATCTCTCTTTCAAGGAAGTAATCGTGAATATACTCTAATCCTCACAAGGACAATCGTTGACTCCGTCTTCACAAAGAATCTAACAGGGAACGCAAATCGTCTACAATATGATGGAGTAGACCAGTTCTTCTCTAAGATCAAGAAAACAATAACAACCTCTGATGAGAAGAAATACGTCTATGGATATTGGCCTGATTTTGATGCTGTAAGTCATATCCTCGGTTCTCGAAGTCAAGATGCACAAGACCAACTACGCGATTTTGATAATCATCTCTCCACCTTTGTGGAGTCCATTGAAGGGACTGATACGACTCTTATCATCACCGGGGACCATGGATTCGACGATGTGGATCCAATGCAAGTTATCTATACTCAGGACCATCCTGAATTAAATGACTATCTTGTGATGCCATTTTGTGGTGACACTCGAAGTGTCTATGCTTATGTGCGACCTAGAAAGATGGATCAATTCGAGCGATATGTTGAGAATGAATTTGGTAACGCATGCGACATCTTCCCTAGTTCTGAACTAGTTGATGAAGGATGGTTTGGTTTGTTTGACCCACATCCTCGATTGCTTGATCGAATTGGAGACTATACTTTGATATTTCGAGAAGGTCATGCGATGATGAACTGTTTCCCAGGAGTGGAGCCATTTAAAATGTTGGGGCACCACGGCGGAGCGAGTGCAGATGAGATGTATGTTCCATTATGTGTAGTTGATTGCTAGACGGTTATTCAGCTTAGTACTTATACGACAATTAAGAAGCTCTGATATACAGCGGGAGATGAATTCATGGTTTCAGTTGAAAACATCAAGCAAGCTCGAGAACGTATCAAAGACCATATCAAAACCACACCATTACAGGCTTCGCCTCACCTGAGTGAATTAACTGGGGCTTCAGTTCTTCTGAAATTGGAGTGCACGCAGGCTACTGGTTCTTTCAAGGTTAGGGGTGCACTGAACAGATTGATGACCTTGACAAAAGATGAAACTGAAAAGGGTGTAATCACTGCTTCCACTGGTAACCATGGATTGGGAGTTGCATATGCGGCCCAGCAACTTGGAATCAGTGCCAAAGTTGTATTTCCGATTGGTGCTTCGACAGTTAAACGAGACCGGATGGCAAAGGCTGGAGTTGAAATCATCCAAGACGTTGGATATGAAGAAGTGGAGCTGTACGGCCGAAAGCTAGCCAAAGAACGTGGATTGACATATGTTAGCCCCTACAATGATCCTGAGATTGTGGCAGGTGCTGGAACTTCTGGTCTTGAGATTGTTGAACAACAAGATGGGGTTGATGTAGTGATTGTCCCAATTGGTGGCGGTGGTCTTATTTCTGGAATTGCTATTGCGATCAAGTCATTGACTCCTGATACGGAAGTGATTGGAGTCCAATCCGAGGTATCACCCGAAGTGCATGATTCATGGGTTGCAGGACACTGGGTTGAATCTGAAGAATCTGATTCTCTTGCTCAAGGTCTTATGGGTGGTGTTGAATCTGACTCTATTACTCTCGACCTCATTAACAAGTATGTTGATCGAATTGTGTTGGTGAGTGAAAACTCAATTAAACGAGCAATGCGATTCCTCTATGAGAAGGAGTCACTTCTTGTCGAAGGTGCAGGTGCTGTTTCAACAGCAGCCCTTATGGAATACGCATCTGAGTTTGAAGGGAAGAAGGTTGTTCTGACACTGAGTGGTGGAAATATCTCCGAAGAAGATCTACTTGCTCAGACTGAATAAATCTCTAACATCAACCTACTCCTGAATCGCGAATCTCAACATGAGCAATCTCTAGATTCTGGGCATCTTCTCCTCTCATATGTCTGCCATGAAGACCAACCCTCATATCTCCCGCATCTTCTCCCTCGACCTCTGATGGACTTACATAACTGAAAATGTCCTCATGATGATATTCAACAATCCATCCTGATATTTTATCCAGTGGGTGCACTACGAAATCTCCATGAGAAGATCCTAGAATGACTATTCCCATATTCTTCATGAGGTCTGTTGCATACTTTCTAGGGTCTTTATCTGACTCTCGACATACAACGCATGTTCCATTCTTGAATATTACCCATGCTTTAACTTCATCTGAAAGGACCTGTCGCCAAATCTCATTCAAAGCTGCAATATCATCGACCATTCAAATCATCGGTTTACGCTCACAAGCACCGATAAATCCACTCTGAGTGAAATCTATCAGTTTCTGTACACAAATATACAACATTATAAGTGAATAATGTAATACTATTACGTGAATAACAATTATAAGTATCGGTGTACTATATATACATAGAGCAGCATGGGGTTATGCAAATGTCGGGAAAAGATAAGAAAAAGAAAACAGAAACAACACAGATGAGTTTGAGGGAGCAGCTACTAGGTCGTTTATCAGACGATGCAGTTACTGGCAAGAAGCGTGAAGTTTCTGTGATGACAAGAATGAGTGGGGACATTGTTGAGGTGCTCGATGCTCTTGTTGAGTTAAACATCTTCAAGAGTCGTTCTGAAGCTGTTTCTGCTTTTGTTGAACAAGCAATATCTGATCGTAGCCCAATGTTTGAAGAAATAAAGACACAAGCTAGTGAGATCCGCAAACTTCGTGATTCTGCAAAGCGCCATGCATATGCTGCATTCCAAGAAGATTCAAAATAACTCATTTTAGATCTCGTATTGGCTATTCTTCATAAGATAGAAGACAAAAGAAAAGATTGGGGGAGGACTCCCCTCCCCCGCTGACATCCCCATATACTGGGGATTCTCGGATATCTGTATGGAAGGTTCAATCAGGTAGAAGGACCATATGCCCTCGATCGATTCCTTTCCAATAGCCATCAGCAGGATCAGCTGGCTCCTGAATAGGTGCCAATTCATCTTGTGACGCAAGATATTCTCCAACTCTACTTCCCTCATCCGCATAACCAGCATCAGTGTCCACCGATACAATTTCATTGTCAACGCATGAGAAACAAGTAAAGAGTATAGACCCGAAAACAATGACTGAGAGGAATACGAACATCCCGATAGCCATTTTTGTTGACCTGTTTTGTGTACTCAATTATATCTCTCCTCGCTCAATTGAAGGCATCGAAGACTGACGCTTTCTACGGAGGTCGCCCATCACACCGGGCGACTTCCCGATTCATTGCAATCCCGCGAACGCCTTGTAATAGTATTACATGTTAGTGGTAATAAGTATTTTGTAAGTGTGAATATGCAACAAATAACACAGAATACATACCATCTTCGATACTTTCCCTTTGTTATCCCATCTATAAAATAAAAAAAACAATTTGAAAGAGTGTTTATATATCAACAAACAGGGGTCAAAGGCCCATTTCCGTGTACTTCATTACACTCTTCTTTGAAAATTGAAAAACTCACACTTTCAAAGAGTACCTAATATCTAACTCCAGATTTGCTTCTTCTTAGACGGAGATCCGGTCGAAACAGTTCTCCTATGGTGAGATCGCTCTCACCATCCTTTTTTTACTAGACATAGGTGATTGACCAAGATTTCTTTCGGTCTGATTTTTCAAAGCAATAATCTGGGTGATGGACATTGAATACAATCACTTCCCATCTCCCTCTCTCAACATTTGATATCTCAAAAATTGCAATCCCGTAGGGATCTACGTGAAGATTAGTCCGAAAATGGTTTCAACGCTTGATGATGATGTGAAGAATGCTGTACTATCAAAGTAGATTTGACAAGGATGGTCGCACAGTGCTTCTACTGATAGCGAACATTCTATAAGACTCCTCAGTTGAGCATGAACTGGTGGGATTTCAATGGCCAGAATTAAGATCACAGTTGAAAAAATAGATGGTTACTGTAATCTACCTATGCAAGTAGCGGACTATTTCTACGTTGACGGCTCAAAGCTTTCAATTCCTGAAGGAAAAGAAATGTGCATATGGGCATTGCAAAGTATGATGCCTGTGTTCCCGATATTTGGTGAAAAGGATACTCTTCCTGATTCTCATTGGGTAAAAAGTGTCAAGCGCTTTACCTGTCCTGACCCTGATGGTAAGGTTGTCTTTTTGTTAGAGCATGTAGAATCTCCGGATGAAGACGAATCATGATTGAGGTTGACCTTAGCAAATGCACCGGATGCCGAAGTTGTGAAACTGCGTGCTCTTTCTTTCATACTGGCAAAGTGAGTAGACATTTAGCTAGAATCCGAGTTGTGCATATTTACGAAAATGGAATAGATGGACCCATTGTTTGTTCTCAATGCAAGGAAAGGTATTGCCTTGAGTGTCCCGTTGATGCATTGCAAATCGGAGCGCAAGGCCAGATAATCGCATCTCCAACAATCTGTACTCGCTGTAGTGGTTGTGTCACACGTTGTCCAATCGGAGCGATTGAGCTCTACGATGATATCATCTACGTATGCGACCTGTGTGGTGGAAATCCAAAATGTGTAGATGCATGCACTGAAGGAGCGATATCCTACAATCCAAATCCAACAGACAGATCGTCATTGGGTACCTACAAAGAACAAACCAAACGAATGAACCCCAGTGAGAAACGACATATGTATGTGCAATCTCAAGGGGATAAGGTACGAAAATCTTGGAGGGATTCTCTTGACTAGGTATGGTTATGGCGGGAGAATTCTCCGCATCGATCTAACTGATAGGAGATTCAAGATTGAGCCTCTGAAGAAATCATGGATTCGACCAGTCATCGGCGGTCGTGCAGCTACTACCAAACGATTGTTCGAGGAGCTAGACGTAAACTGCGACCCACTAGGTCCTGAAAACATGCTCATATTTGGAACTGGTCCATTAACGGGATCTATCCTTCCTGCTTCAGCTTACTTTACAGTTTGTGCAAAATCACCAATGACTGGAATTCTCGGTGACTCAGCCGCTGGAGGTCAGTTTGCAGCGGAAATGAAGCTCACTGGATTTGACCAGATTATCATTACAGGTTCTTCAGAGAAGATGTGCTATGCTTTGGTATCTAACTCGGGTGTCGAATTTGTTGAAGCTGAAGACCTCCGAGGTACGACCATTGTTGAAACAACCGCAATGATTCGAAAACAAGAACGTGACCATGGAATTCAAGTCGCAGCAATTGGTCCAGCTGGAGAGAATAAAGTCGCATTCTCAACCATTGTGTCGAGTGGTAATCGAGTGAATGGCAGAACGGGAATGGGTGCTGTAATGGGTTCGAAGAACCTCAAGGCACTTGCAGTGAGGGGTGAAGGAGTAATTCAATTCGCGCAACCACTAACGCTTCTAGAAGAAGCAACGAAAATGAATGAAGCAATCCGAGCACACAATGAGTACGATAAACGATATCGCATGGGAACAAACATGCTGATGAGTGACCTGAACGGAATTGGTATTCTTCCAACCAACCACTTTCAGGATGGTGTCTGTGATTATGTAGATGAAATCTCAGGAGAACGCTTGGCTGACGAATTCAAAGTGAAGAACAAAGCCTGTTTCAACTGCAACCTCCATTGTTCCCGCTACTACGTTTGTGATGATACAGAGGCGGAAGGTCCCGAGTTCGAGACCCTATGTAGCTTCTCTTCAAGAATAGGTAGTAGTGACCTCCCATTTGCACTCAAAATGAATACATGGTTGAATCAGATGGGTTTGGATTCTATCTCTACCTCCGAAGTCATTGGTTGGATCATTGAATGCCAAGAGAAGGGTCTCATCTCTCCTGATGACCTTGATGGACTGACAATCGGATGGGGAGATAATGAAGTCATTCAAGAAGTCGTTGAGAAGATTACCTTCAGGGAAGGGATTGGAGATCGATTGGCAGAAGGTGCTACAAAACTATCTAGGGCATTTTCACTCGAAGCTCAAAAGTTAGTCATGCAAGTCAAGGGGTTGGACATAATCTGTGGAGACCCTCGTGGCATCAAAGCATACGGACTAACCTATGCAATTGCATCGCGAGGAGCAGACCATCTCCGAGCAGAACCCTATTTTGAGTTGACTAATCGTACGGAGGAAGCAAAGAAACGGTTTGGTACCGAAAAGGCAGCTCTTCGACTCGAAGAAGAGGGAAAGGCTGCTCTTGTTACATATTCGGAAAAAATCTCCCTTCTTACTGATTCATTGACCATGTGCAAGAATATTGGGCTGTGCATGGACATTCTGAACTTTGAGAGTGCTGCTACTATCCTCAACGCTGGGACTGGCTACAAATACACGCCCGAACAGATTCAGAAATTGATGGGTGATTCTGTGGATTTGCAGTACAGACTAAATCGAAAATTCGGGTTGACGCATTCTGATGACACGCTTCCTGATAGATTCGTGAAGGAACCACTCACTCGAGGACCTACTAAGGGGTCCGTCGTTGACATTGAGAGAATGGTTCGGGAATACTACGAGCTTCATGGTTGGGAGTGAAGTAATCATTCACATTCATGATTTCTTTCTCTCAGATGTACTCAAAGTCGTTTGAATAGCAATGATATCTACTTGTAAGATTCTGTCATTATTTCCTGAATCTTTCTTGGTGTTCAGTTGACTATCACTCGGAGGTGTTGTATGAACTTGCTGTCGTATCCTCACACTTTCAGGTGTAGGAATGGTTGCGGCTCCGGTTCCGTCCCATGTGACGAAGAGATCTAGACTATAATGGTCCGCACCTGAATCTGCATGAGCAGTATCTCCCACAGTTGCATTGATCAATTTGTCTTCAAAGAACGAGTTTACGATTATGTAATCAATTCGACCAAGCAATACTGAGTATTGGTGTCCATAGGTGTAGCCAAGTTCAGCTGGATACAATGCTCTATAGACATCCGTGAAGTTGTGAACTGTAGAGGAAAAATTACCAAAGACTGGGTCGTCTG
>JAEOSL010000140.1 GCA_016840385.1 Candidatus Thorarchaeota archaeon
CAGGGCAAGAACAAGGTCGGTCTCTACGTGTACACTAACTGGCGTGTGCAGACTGGAGTGGGTCCCGTGAGTTTCAGTTTCGGACATGAGAGCAGCATGGAGTTTTTGAAAGAGAGAAAGGAATGGTTGATGAAGGAACTTCCTGTTCTCTCAGGCAAGTTCGCCAAGGTCTCCCCCGATGTTTTCCAAGCCACTCTCGATTTCTAGTGATTTGTTCTAGCCTTTTGGGCCATTGATTTTTTCTTTTTGTAAAAGGAAATGGATGTGGATTATATGAGCAGAAAGTGTAGGACCAAATCTTTTTCGTTTGCAGTATAGTTAGTTATCTGTACCCCACCACAGATTTATTATAGAAACAAAGTTGGATTACAAATTTCCGGATGTTCGATTATCAATGGCGAACTCTTGTTGAATACACCTTGGAGTATGGAATCAGTTGAACGCAGAATTACTGCGTGATCCTCATTCTTGCGATAAAGAACCCACTTGTGTTATGCTTGTGAGGAAACAATCTCCTGACATATTTGGAGCAATTGAATTTAGGATATCCTTGGTCGCCGTAGGGATAAGGCTCTAACAATTCAATGTTATGACGTTTCATCGCAGAGTCAATCTGAGACTCCCCTTCATGAGGGAGAATAGAGCATGTTGAGAAGACTATCTCAGTACCAGGTTTGTTTTGATATGCATTGAGAATACCGTCAAGCAACTTGTTCTGGATAGTCATCAAAGCAAATAGTGTTTCTTTATTCAAGCGCCATTTGAATGAAGGGTATGTTTGAAGAATACCTGTTGATGTACAAGGGGCATCAATCAGAATTCGGTCAGCATCTTGAACCACTGGTCTTGTGGCATCAGCCTTAAGCCATTGCACATGAGAAGCATTGAGAATTTGAGATCGTTCTTGTGCAACTCGTACGCGCTCTTCATACATATCTGTGGCAATTATCTCTCCCTTCCCTTGCATCAACTCTGCTATGAGCTGGGTTTTCATTCCAGGAGCAGCACAAGAATCCCACACTTTCTCACCAGGTTGAGGGTCGAGTGATTTCACAACAAGCACACTAGCTAAATCTTGAATGAGTATTCGACCATCCTTGAAATGTTGTGAACTCACAACTCGTTCTATGCCTTGAACTACTCTGGAAACACTGGGCAGGTCTCTTTCTTGTTCGAGTTGGATATCAGAAATGGAATCTAGATCCGCCCCTGTATCCTCGTGAAGAAGATTGGGTCGTACGTAATAGGTACGTTTCTGATTATTCGCTTTTAGTAGTTCAATAGTATCATCTATTGGGAGATTATCAAGTAAGGTTTCAACGATAAATGTTGGATGAGAGTACTTGAGACTAAGTTGATTTATCTTTGGCATCCTTAGAAAAGCTGTATTCAAATCGAGTGCGATTACTTTCTTCAATTTTTTCTCAAATCGCTTGATGTCAGGATAGTCAGAGATGAAGTCCGCGATGTCAGAGTTGAGCCATTTTGTCTCATAGAGCAGTAGACGTAGAGTATTCCTAACTTCCAAACTCAGATTTCGAATTGCAGTTCTACCATATGCTCTTGAAAGCAGATAGTCCAGAGTATTTCGAAACCTAATGACCGAGAGGGCTAGTGATTGGACATGAATCTGAGAATCAATTGAATCAGGTGAAGTTGTTTGTATCTCACGAAGTAGAGTCTTCATAGATGTTGAGGCGGTTTCAAATCGATTCAAAGCCTCAATTGTTTCAGCTCTAACCGACATTTTCTGATTCATTGCATCTGTTTGATGTGCTCTAGCATTGTTCAATCTTGTTATGCATCAGATGACTTCTGCATCAGGTCCAGCGTGGACATATTTCATTCTGGTGAGCATTGTAGTGAAGTATTTTCCACCAATGATTCCAGAGTCTTTGTATCCACCCAAGTGAGGCATATACGGATCATAGTACACATGGTCCTCACTTGTCCCAACTCCTGCAGTTTCAATCTCCTTCACCCACTTCTGTCTAGTCTTGATGTCATCTGAAATAACTGTGGACCTCAAACCAAACCGAGATTGATTTGCTATCTTTATTGCTTCATCCACACTCTTCACAGAATAAACAGGCAATGCTGGAGCAAATACTTCCTCTGTCATCAACCGCATATCGAGTTTGACATCAGTCACAATCGTAGGTTTGTAGAATATTCCTGCGGGGTCTCTCTCTTCCAAGTAGTTAGTTCTATAACCACCGGTTTCAATCTTAGCTCCTTTGGCTAGAGCATCTTCCATTTGGTCAAGCAAGAGATACAAGGCTGTGAAACCAACAGGGGACAAATCAACTGATGGATCAGATGGCAAACCTGCTTTACGCTTGTTGGCTTCTTCCACAAGTAATGGGACCAAATCATCAACCAGAGTGTCCTGAACAAGGAGTCGTTTAATTGCCATGCAAGCCTGTCCACTTCCTAAGAAACGTCCTCGGACAATCACCTCAGCAGCCTTTTGCAGGTCAACATCATTACCCCACACAAGACAAGGATCGCTACCTGCAAGCTCAGGAGCCATTTGGACACTTTTGCCAGCAGCCTCGGACCAGAGTTTCAATCCAACGTCACTGTCACCATACCATACAAGCGCACCGACACGAGGGTCGTTCATGAACCGGTTCATCATCCGTTTCCCACCACCAGTAAGAACTTGAAGTATAGATGGTGGTAGACCACTCTTGATGAAACTCTTCAGAAAGATATTCGCAAAGATAATTGTGCTTAGAGGAACTTTTCCTGGTGGTTTCAGTAGAGTTGAATTCCCTGCAAGAATCGAAGAGGTAATGCTAAAGATTCCCAGGGCAATGGGGGCATTATAGGGAGTGAATAGAGCGGCCACACCATAGGGTTCTCTAAACCTGTATGACTTTCCACCGTCAAGTCCAGGGTCTTCAATTATGTCAAGTAACTTTCCCCATTCATCGACAGATTTTCGATAATCACTCCAGGCACCAAGATCCCAAGCCCATTTTAGTGTACCAATGGGCATTCCTTCTTTGATGGAAATCTCCTTGATTGTTTCCCAGTTCTTCTTTATCTCGTGACTTGCTTCAAAGAGAGCATCTGCCCGTTCATCGAGAGTCAAACCCATGTCAGGTATCTTGAAAGGATTGTAGAGTTTCCCATGGTCTCGTACACCAGCAGATATTGCTCGCTCAATATCCTCTTCTCGAGAAATTGAAACCTTAGCATATGCAACTTCATCGATTTCATCTTTCGAGTATTTGGGAACACCATGATGCTTGCGATAATCTCGAAGGAATCGCATATTGGGATCGTTCGCAGGAATCATTCCTGGAATCTTTGAAAATACGAAACGGGAAAATGAAGATGCAGATCGCATCTGGAGAGCAATAGCAAGACCTGGGTCCTGTGTCACTTTCTCCATATCGGGGAAAATCGTATACTTTCCAGTATCTACTTCTTCACCATCAACAAGAATAGGGAAAACTTCCATGGTAAATCCTCGAGCCTATCAGGCGACGACTTGGCATTGTAGGATATCTAAAGGTCTTTCGGAGTAGTACTAAATTTCTAAACTAAGGGACGTTCATACATTTGCACCATCATCCCTTCTGATTGCTCATATGGATCGCCCCAGGGAACGAACCCGAATTTCTTCATTAACTTCTCTCCAACCTGCTGACCGACGAGGATGTTGCAATAATTTCGTGGGCATCCATGTACTGTTCCATATTCAGCAAATTGCAAATACATGGCAGATGCAAGACCTGAGGTTCTACATTCTGGACGAACGGTTTGATGTTCACCGAAGAGACCCTTCTCGGTAATCTTAGCTTTGTAAACACCTACGATTGTACCTTGAAGTCTACTCCCAAAATAATGAATATCATTTTTCATATCCTGAATAATTTGCTCAGGTGCATACATTCGTTCCTTACGCCAATGCTCAGGATATTCTTTGGCAAGAGGCCAAACCTGTCTGAAAAGCTCTGAAAGTTCCATAGCATCTTCGTCGCTAAATTCAATGATGCGAATTTCTTCAGCAGGTAATTCAGCCATGATGGTCAGACCTAATCTTCCATTTCTCGGCTATAACTTATGGGGTTTGGTTGTTCAGAACTAAGAAGATACTGAAGCAGCCCAATCATAGGCTTCTTGAATGGGAGTACATCCTCCACAACGATGACAACCAGATATTGTATTCTTAGGATTCAATCCATTACGAAATAGATGCTTGCCAACTTCTTTGTAAAATTCTACGGATTCATCGAGATGGTCTGAATATGATGGTTTGAAGTCTGAAAGCTGACTGCCTTTCGAAGGCCGAACTGGAGCTACTATAGCCATCACTCCAACCTCACAAAGCTCGCCTACCAAGCTAAGTGTTCGTTTGGGGTCTTCACCTAATCCGTGAAGAATGAACGTACTAACATGACCTTTCTCAAAATAGTCCAATGCAAATTGCCAACTACGTTTGTAAAGATCAAGAGGTCCATACTGATGCTTTCCAGGACATATCTCCTCACGGATTGCCTCGTCAGCACTCTCAATATGCATTCCTACTGCAGTTGCACCAGCATTTGCTATCTCACGAATAGTATCTCTATCAACAGGTGGTTCGAATTGAACAGCAATCGGAATTTCACTTACTTTTCGAATTACCTCAATTACACGTATCAGGCGCTCAACACCCATATCATCAGACTCGGGAGTTCCAGTTGTAAGTAAGATATCATCAACTACTCCCTCTTTTTCCGCAGCCATGACAACTTCAGCAATATGCTCAGGAACTTTTTCCAACATCGTATCACCAGAGCTATGAGAGAGAGGAATTGTACAGAATTTACATTGGGTTCCGTGAGACCAGTATCTACAGGATTGATAGACTGTTGTTGCCAATGTTCGGTCGCCATGAAGTAGTGCAATTTGATTATAGGGAATCCCGTCCGCTGTTTTCATATCATAAAACCGAGGTCGAGGAACAACTTTCAGCTCAACCGAGTTATCATACAACCAAATTGTAGGATCATCAGTTGGTTCCAAAGTAGCAGAATTGAATACTTTAGCTTGTTCTCCAGAACGAATTGGGATTCCAATAGAACTCCCATTTGGAAGGATGAAGTAACGTCCCCCTACTGGACCTGCACCACCCTTTCTTCCTGCATACACATCTGAAGATAATGTAGCACCTTCAGTAAGTAACCTCACCTTGAGTCGGAGAACTTCTTCTGGGTTCATGGTATTCGCGGTCACTTCTTATTTTTCCTTAATCTATATTGGCCTTGCGGCCTCTTTTTGCCATCAATACGATCTCTGGTAAATCAAGAACAGTCAAATCCTCACCAGATTGAGATTCTAGCATATTCTTGCAGAAAGGACATGATGTTACAAGAATATCAGCACCAACAGTCTTTGCTTGCTTCACTCTCTCAGAACCAATCTTCTTTGCTTTTTCAGGAAACAAAGTGCGAAGACCAGCTCCATTACCACAACACATTGCGTTATCTCGAGTCCGTTCCATTTCTACAAGAGATGTACCAGACACCTTCTCGATTACCTTTCGTGGTTCATCATAGATTCCGCAATGCCTTCCAAGATGACATGAATCATGATACGTGATTGAACCCTCGAAATCTTTCATTGGCAATTTACTAACCTGTTCTTCGAGAGTCTGACTAATGTGTTTGATAGGTTTGTTTAGTTGTAAATCATAATCAGGATAATCCTTTGTCAAAACCCGATAACATCCTGGACAGGTCACCACAATCTCATCTGCTTCACTGGCATTCAGCATCTCAACATTATGACTTGCTAGTTCAAGACCTAGCTTTACATCCCCTGTTCTGAACAGGGGCGAACCACAACACCATTCATCCGGTGAAACTGAAACCAGGTATCCAAGGGTCTCTAATACTTCTACTGTATCAGTTGCAATCACTTTCTCTCGATATGCTGCAGTACAGCCAGTGAAGTAAAGTAGATGCTTGCCATCTGATTTCTTTGTCCCAATCCAATCGTTTCGTGATTCGTGAGATTCAGAGTATGGATTGTGATGCTTCTTGATAGATTCAGCCATATCATCCAGACCAGTTGGTCGTCTTCCTTCAGTGACTATGTCTTTACGACGTTGTTCGACTATGGTTGCGATGTCAATCTCCGGTTTGCAGAAGGTAAGGCAGTGACTGCATTCGAGACATTGAAAGAGAACCTCAATACCTCGCTCATCCAAATCTCTTGTTCCAACTATTTCCTGATGAAGCAGCAAAGCTCTTCCATGAGGTGTTGGTGAATCAGAACGCCATGCAAAGAAAGTAGGGCAAACATGTCTACACATCTTCGGACATGCTGCACACATTCGAATCTGTTCTGCAAGAGTATCATCGAATGTCATTTTCGCACCCCCAAACCAAGCTTTCCAGGATTCATTATTCCATTTGGATCGAGAACTTCTTTGATCTGTTTCAAGACACTAAATGCAGAACCTAATTCATCTTCAATATACGTACTACGTGAGAAACCCACACCATGCTGATGACTCATGGTACCTCCCTCACGTAGACATACCGCAACCCCATCATCCCAGATTTTTGTGTAAGTTTCCCATGCTTCCTCTGCAGTTGCTCGAGAACTGAAGAATATCATGTAGATGCTTCCACCATTGTGGTACATGTGAGAGAAGTGGGACATCACAATTGCATCATGTGCTTCCATTGCTTCTTTCATCGCATGGTAGATGTTCTCCAGCTTATCGTAAGTTGCTACAATATCTATTGTATCTCCAATCGCAAAACCAGAGGTTGTCAACCGACTAGGATAGTACATGTCATAACGATGTTCCCACCATCTCTTTGCTGGACCTTCTCCATGATCGGTTCCACCTTGTTCAGTACATATCTTCATTGATTTGTTTTCATCAATATCATTCTGGGCGGAGTCACCATCAAAACCCAGTAGTAGCATGCAATGACCTTCCTCGAATTTAAAATGCATCGAGAAAGCCATCGCGGCATCCTCAGGGTCATAGAGTCGAGCTACAGATGGTTCAATTCCAATTCTGAAAATGTGACGAATTGCTTCAAGACCACTATGAATGTCAGGAAATGAATAGCTTCGGAATCTACGTTCTTCGGGAATCAAAAATAGACGAAGAGTAGCTTCAGTGATTATTCCAAGTACACCTTCGGAACCTATGAATAACTGTTGAAGATCAGGACCGACAGAATGTCTAGGAACTGCTTTGCAGTCTACTGTTGAACCATTGGGAAGTATGACTTGCAAACCAAGTGTGAGATCCTCGATTTTGCCGTAGAGCGATGAGAGAGACCCTCCAGAACGAGTTGCGATAAAACCACCCATATTGGAAGATCGTAGAGATGTGGGAGTGTGACCAAGTGTATATCCATGTCGATTCACTTCCTCCTCCAAATCGATTCCAACAACTCCAGCTTCAACTCTCACAGTCATTGATTCATGATCAATTGGATGAATCTTGCTCATCCGTTTCATATCTAGCTGAATTCCACCATAGATTGCTAGTGTTCCTCCACAAGTACCCGCACCTCCACCAACTGGAATCACAGGAACCTTCAGATCATTTGCTACCACCAGTATCTTTGCAATCTCTTCACCAGATGCAGGAAAGACAATCATATCAGCGAGCGGCATCATTTCACCAGCACGAAGCTTGGCTGCATTAAGTTGCCAGGCATCGTGTGCATTTAGCACCCTATCGGTTTCCAGCTGCGTTACGTGTTCTTTCCCAACAATTGAAACCATACTGTCGTATAATTTCTTCTTCGTCTTTGGGTCAACCAAGAGTTTCATCACTCCTTTTTTGGAAGTCTTTGCGCAATGAATACTGTAAGATCATCAACTTCAATTGAACTTCCACTCTTGAACAGGTTACTCTCAAGTTGTGCAGTACAGAGAGGACATGGAGTTACAACTCGCTCTGCACCAGTCTTCTGAAGAGCTTGCATGTTCTCCTTTGTAACTGCGTTTGCCACATCAGTAGAATGGTAGGAAACCATCCCTCCACCTCCACAGCATGAATCATGAGCAATTGATTCACTAACTCGGACCCCAGGCATGCTACGCAGTATGTTCAATGCATGATCCATCACCTGACGAGAGGTGTGTCGAATTAGATGGCAAGGGTCATGAACAGAAACATGAACTTGACTTTCACCACCAGAATCTTTTAGAGCATCAGCAATTCGTTCGAAACCAATCTCTTCAGCAAGGTACTCAAGAAGATGATAAGCAGGAACGCCCCATTCATCCCGTTCAGACATATCAGCCAGATTAGATGTACATCC